>NZ_JAMYRK010000001.1:0-282933 GCF_040321335.1 Mesorhizobium sp. M0437 | reverse complement strand
CTATCTGCCCGGCCGCGACCCGCTCTACCGGCTTGCCGAAAGCGGAGCGGCAGCGGGCGTGAAAATTTGAGTGCCGCGGGGAAGATTTCGCGGCGTCATGCGCTGGTCACCGGCGGCGGCTCCGGCGTCGGCCGCGCGATCGCGCTGGCGCTGGCCGGCGCGGGCATTGACGTGACCATCTGCGGCCGGCGCGTGGAGCCGCTTGCCGAGGTTGCCGCGGAGAACAAGTCCATCTTCGCCATTGCCGCCGACGTCACCGACGAGACGTCGATGGCGTCGCTCTACGAGGCCGCGGAAGCGGCACGCGGAGCGTTCGACATCGTCGTTGCCAATGCCGGCATGTCCGGCAGTGCCCCGGCGCAGCGGACCTCGCTGGCAGACTGGCAGCGCACGCTCGACGTCAACTTGACCGGTGCGTTCCTGACGGTGAAGCCGGCGTTGGCCGGCATGGCAGTGCGCAAGACTGGCCGTATCATCTTCGTCGCTTCCACCGCCGGACTGAAAGGCTATCCCTATGTCGCAGCGTACGTTGCCGCCAAGCATGGCGTCGTCGGCCTGATGCGGGCACTCGCCGTCGAGACCGCCAAGTCCGGCATAACAGTGAATGCCGTGTGCCCAGGGTTTGTCGAAACCGAGATGCTGGAGAGCACCGTCCAACGCATCGTCCAAACGACCGGCCGCTCGTCCGAGCAGGCACGGACGAGCCTAGCCGCGACCAACCCGCAAGGCCGCTTCATCCAGCCGGAAGAAATTGCGGCCGCGGTACTTTATCTGTGTGGCGACGCCGCCCGGTCGATTACCGGACAGACGATTTCGATCTCCGGAGGTGAGACATGGTAGCCGGTCCCCTGCCCGCCCCGTCCGGACCCGGCAAGGACCGCCTGCGGCTGTGGATACGCCTGCTGCGCGCCTCGCGCACCATCGAGGCCGAGCTGCGCGAACGACTGCGGCAAGAGTTCAACACAACGCTGCCGCGCTTCGACGTGATGGCCGCGCTCTACCGCGCGCCGGAGGGCATGCTGATGAGCGATCTTTCGCGCTTCCTGCTGGTGTCCAACGGCAATGTCACCGGCATCATCGACCGGCTGGTCTCGGAAGGGTTGGTGATGCGGGCCCGACGCAATGGCGACCGCCGCACCTCGATGGTGCGGCTGACGGAAGAGGGATCGAAGATTTTCGCCGTGATCGCCGCCGCGCATGAGAAATGGGTCGGCGAGTTGCTGGGCAATGTGAGCGAGGATGAGGCGCGCCGGCTGACCGGCATGCTGACCTCCTTCCGCAGCAATTGGGAGGGACGGGAATGACGAAGCTGGCCGGCCGCAAGCCGAAGCATTTCCACTGGCAGGTCGAAGGCAAGATCGCAAAGATCCGGCTCGATCGACCGGAGCGCAAGAACCCGCTGACTTTCGACAGTTATGCCGAATTGCGCGACATATTTCGCGACCTTGTCTACGCCGATGATGTCGATGCTGTGGTGGTCCTGCCCAATGGCGGCAATTTCTGCTCGGGCGGCGATGTCCACGAAATCATCGGCCCACTGGTCAAGATGGACATGAAGGCGCTGCTCGCCTTCACCCGCATGACGGGCGATTTCGTCAAGGCGATGCTGAATTGCGGCAAGCCGATTATTGCGGCGGTCGATGGCGTGGCGGTCGGCGCCGGCGCGATTATCGCCATGGCCTCCGATATCCGCATCGCC
Organism: Mesorhizobium sp. M0437; assembly: GCF_040321335.1. NCBI lineage: Bacteria > Pseudomonadati > Pseudomonadota > Alphaproteobacteria > Hyphomicrobiales > Phyllobacteriaceae > Mesorhizobium > Mesorhizobium sp. M0437. The sequence goes on along the minus strand of NZ_JAMYRK010000001.1, from coordinate 281,234 downwards.
ACGCCCCAGGCCAAGACAGCATTCCTGTTCACCCGCGTCGGCCTTGCCGGCTGCGACATGGGGGCCTGCGCGATCCTGCCGCGCATCATTGGCCAGGGCCGCGCCGCCGAGCTGCTCTATACCGGCCGCACGATGAGTGCCGAGGAAGGCGAGCGCTGGGGCTTCTACAACCGGCTGGTCGATGCCGCAACGCTTGAGGCCGACGCGCTCGACATGGCCGCGCGCATCGTTTCCGGCCCGACCTTCGCCCATGGCATGACCAAGACGCAGCTGAACCAGGAATGGTCGATGGGTCTCGACCAGGCGATCGAAGCGGAAGCACAGGCGCAGGCGATCTGCATGCAGACCCGCGATTTCGAGCGGGCGTACACGGCTTTCGTGGCTAAGGAGAAGCCGGTGTTCGAGGGAAATTGAGATGATCGCTTCCACGCTGGCGGGACAGCACCCCCCTCTGGCCTGCCGGCCATCTCCCCCTCAAGGGGGGAGATTGGATATCAGGCCCGCTTTCGCCAATCTCCAACATCGCAGGGAGAGCCGTGGCAGCGAAGCCGCGAATCTCCCCCCTAGAGGGGGAGATGTCCAGCAGGACAGAGGGGGGCGCCGTGGAGCGCCAGGGCCGGAGAATTGTGGAGGCAGCAATGCCTGACCGTTCCTTCCTCTCCTGGCCGTTCTTCGAGGATCGCCACCGCGATCTGGCGGAGCGGCTGGAGGCATGGTGCGCCAAGAACCTGCCGGTCGCGCATGACGATGTCGACGCCGCCTGCCGCGAGCTGGTGGCCAAGCTCGGTAAGGACGGCTGGCTGAAGCCGACGGCCCTCGACACCGACAACCCTGCAGCACTCGACGTGCGCACGCTCTGCCTCACGCGCGAGACGCTGGCCCGGCATGATGGGCTGGCCGATTTCGCCTTCGCCATGCAAGGGCTCGGCACTGGCGCGCTCAGCCTGTTCGGCTCGCCCGACCAGCAGAGCTGGCTGGCGAAGACACGGGCCGGCAAGGCGATTTCGGCTTTCGCGCTGTCGGAGCCGCGCTCGGGCTCGGACGTCGCCAATATGGAAATGACCGCCGCGCGTGACGGCGACAGCTATCTCCTATCCGGCGAAAAGACCTGGATCTCCAACGGCGGTATCGCTGACTTTTATGTTGTCTTTGCCCGTACCGGCGAGGCGCCCGGCGCCAAGGGGCTTTCCGCCTTTGTCGTGCCTTCCGAAACCGAGAGGCTGATCGTTGCCGAGCGGCTGGAGGTGATTGCGCCGCACCCGCTCGCCCGGCTGTCCTTCGACAATGCACGCATTCCAGCCTCGGCGCTGATCGGCAGACCCGGGGACGGTTTTCGCATCGCCATGTCCGTGCTCGACGTGTTCCGTTCGACCGTCGGCGCAGCGGCGCTCGGCTTTGCCCGGCGCGCGCTGGACGAAAGCATCACAAGAGTGGCCGAGCGCAGGCTGTTCGGTGCGCCGATGGCCGAGCTGCAGATGGTGCAGGGCCACATCGCCGACATGGCGCTGGATGTCGATGCCGCCGCGTTGCTGGTCTATCGTGCCGCCTGGACCAAGGACATGGGCGCGGCTCGGGTTACCCGCGAAGCCGCCATGGCCAAGCTGTTCGCTACCGACAAAGCGCAGGAGGTGATCGACAGGGCTGTGCAGCTGCATGGCGGCGACGGCGTCCGCAAGGGCCATATCGTCGAAAGCCTGTATCGCGAGATCCGGGCGCTGCGCATCTACGAGGGAGCGTCCGATGTGCAGAAGGTGGTGATTGCACGGCAAGTGATGGGAGCGGCCTGAGACGGGAGTTTGCGTGAAATTATTGTCTTCGAGTTTTGAGCGACCGGATTTGAGCATTGGGAGGTTTTGACATGCACACCATCCTGCAGCCGGAAGGCTGGGCGAAACCCGTCGGCTACGCCAATGGCGTCGCCGCGCGTGGGCAGCTTGTCTTCGTCGGCGGGCAGGTCGGCTGGAACGGACAGGGCCTCTTCGAGACCGATGATCTTGTCGGCCAGGTGCGGCAGACGCTGGCCAATATTGTTGCTGTGCTCGCCGAGGCCGACGCCAAGCCGCAACATATCACCTCGATGACCTGGTACTTTACCGACAAGGCGGAATATTTGGCCAATCTCAAGGGGATCGGCGAGGTCTATCGCGAGGTGATCGGCCGGCATTTTCCGGCGATGGCCGCCATGCAGGTGATGGCGCTGGTCGAGGATCGCGCCAAGGTTGAGATCCAGGCCACAGCGGTTATTCCGGAGTGACGGCAACACGCGGCAATTTTTTAAGCTTAAAACTTTCGCCTTGAAAAGCGCGGTACTTTGGATAGCATTCGATGTCTTGCGACTGCCGTGCCGGGAGGGCTTTCCGGCAGTCCCGTCACTTGACGCATCAAAACCGTGCGGGGCCAAACCCGTCCGATCACAACCAGAGGGAACGAAAATGAACTTCACCCGTCGCAACCTGCTGCTTCTTGCTGCTGCCATCGGCATCGCCGGCGGCCCGGCCTACGCCGAAGGCACGCTGAATGTCGGCGCCTATCCGACCAATCCGCCTTTTGAATACAAGAACGAGAGCGGCACGTTCGAGGGTTTCGAAGTCGACATCATCAATGAGGCGGCAAAGCGTATCGGCATGACCACTGATATCGCCGATCTCGGTTTCCAGGCGCTGTTCGCCGCCACCACCTCGAAGCGCATCGACGTCGCCATCTCGTCGATCACCATCACGCCGGAGCGGCTGAAGTCTCAGTCGTTCACGCAGCCCTACTATGATTCCGACATGGGCATCGCCGCGAAGGCCGACAGCCCGATCAAGGCCGAGGCCGACCTCAAGGGCAAGATCGTCGGCGTGCTGTCCGGCTCGACCGGCGAAGCCTGGGTCAAGGCCCACCAGGAAGCGGACGGGTTCAGTGACGTCAAGGGCTACGACACGCAGCAGAACTTGCTGCTCGATCTCAGCTCCGGCCGCGTCGATGCGGCGGTCAGCGATATTCCGGGCCTGGAATATTCTTTCACCAGGATGAAGGATCTCGCCGTAAAAGAGCGCATCAAGACCGGCGAGCAGTACGGTCTGATGATGACCAAGGACCACCCGCTGCTCGGCAAGCTGAACGACGCGCTGACCGCGATGAAGAAGGACGGCACGCTGGCCGCGATCCACAAGAAGTGGTTCGGCAGCGACGCACCTGCCGATTCCTCGACCGTCAAGGAAACTCCTATGCCGAGGGCCTGAGCGGCAGTTCACGCTTAAATGTCGTGCCGGCTTTCGATGCCGGCACGATTTCGGATTTCGGGCTCGGGCTCGAGCGTCGCGGGACGCCAAACGTTTCGGAAATGCTGCGATGTCGCTGCTGGACACCTTCTTCAACGCCGACGTCATGGTCTCCAGCCTGCCGGCGCTGTTGCGCGGCTTCCTGAACACCCTGCTGCTCGGAATCATGAGCATCGGCATCGGTATTCCCGTCGGCCTCGCGATCAGCCTGGTGCGGCTCTATGCGCCAAAGCCGCTTCGGCTGCTGGCTGTCGGCTACATTGACATTTTCCGGGCGATGCCGGTGCTGGTCGTGCTGATCCTGATCTACTATGCGCTGCCGTTCCTCGGCATTCGCCTGTCATCGTGGACGTCCGCGGTGATGGCCTTCGCCATCATCATGGCGGCCTATTCGGCCGAGGTGTTCCGCTCCGGTATAGAGAGCATTCCGCGCGGCCAGTTCGAGGCGGCGCAGGCGCTCGGCCTGCCGTTCTTGCTGACCTTGCGCAAGGTAGTGCTGCCGCAGGCGATCCGCGTCGTCATTCCGCCAATGACCAGCAATTGCGTTTCGATGTTCAAGGATACTTCGCTCGCTTCCACCGTGGCGCTGCCCGAACTGCTGAAAGAAGCGACCAACGCGCAATCGCTCTATGCCAATCCTTCACCGCTGATCGGCGCGGCGCTGGTCTATCTCATCTTTCTCTGGCCGATGGTCCGTTTCGTCAGCCTCCTTGAACGCCGCTTTCAAACCGAAAAGACCCGCTAATCTGTCAGCGCACTTCGCAGGAGACGACCTTGAACCAGCATCAGATTTCGAAAACCGGCGATGCCGCAGCTTTCCCAGTCGAGACGATCCGCGCCATGTTTCCCGCCTTGCAGCAAGCCGGGGACTTCGTCTTCATGGACAATGCAGCCGGCGCGCAGATCCCGCAAAGCGTGCTCGATGCGGTCACCAACCATTTGGTCGCGCATAATGTGCAGCGCGGCGGCCGCTATGGCCGCAGCGTCACCGTCGACCAAGCCGTCGCCGGCGCTCGCGAAAGCGTGGCCTTGCTGATCAACGCCACCAACCCGGCGGAGATCTGTTTCGGCATGAACGCCACTTCGTTCATCCGCCTGGTCAGCCTCGGCATCGGCCAGATGCTTTCCGAGCGCCCAAACGGGGAGCGTGACGAGATCGTCATCACCGACATGGATCACGACGCCAATATCGCGACGTGGCTGGCGCTGGCGCCCGCCGGGGCCAAGTTCAAATGGTGGCGGATGCGCGACGACGGCAATCTGCATGTCGACGATTTGCGCCCGCTGGTCTCAGAGCGCACCCGGCTCGTCGCCTGCACGGTCACGGCCCATTCGATCGGCTCGATTGTCGACGTTGCCTCCGTGGCTGCGATTGCGCATGCGGCAGGCGCCGAAGTGTTCCTCGACTGCGTGCATTACGGGCCGCACGGGCTGATCGATGTGCAGGCCTGGGATTGCGACTATCTGGTCTGCTCCGGCTACAAGAATTTCTCGCCGCATATGGGCTTCCTGTGGGGCCGCTTCGAAACACTGAAGCGCCTGCCGACCTTCCGCGAGGATTTCATCCCCGACGAGCCGCCCCACAAAATCGAAGCCGGCACGTTCATCTACGAGAACGTCTCCGGCATGGATGCCGCGGTGCGCTACCTCGAATCGGTCGGCCGCAATTTCTTGTCCGAGAATAACCGGTCGCGCCGCGACAACATCGTCGCCGGCATGAATGCCATCCGCGACTACGAACAGGTGCTGGCGCGCGAAATGCTGGCGGTGCTCAAAGATTGCGGCGCGACGATCTACGGCGTGGCCGACGAGGCACGCCTCAGCGAGCGCGTGCCGACCTTCTGCTTCAATGTCGACACGCTGTCGCCGCAGAGGATCGTCGAGGAAATGGCCGAGATGCAGATCGGCATTCGCGACGGCCACATGTATGCGCCGCGCCTGATGAAGCGGCTCAACCTCAGCATGGACAGTGGCGCCGTGCGCGCCTCGCTGGTGCATTACAATACGATCGAGGAAGTCCGGCGCTTCGGCGAGGCGCTGCGCACCATCATCGCCCGGCTGTCCTGATCGGAGTGGGCGGCGGCGCCGGCGCGATCCTCGTGAAGCGCAAAGGCGGTCGCACCCGGGTTCTCCAAGCCGGGGCGCAATTGCATGCTTGGGATCAAGTAATCGCCGCCATTCTGCTGCCGATAACGAATGGGCCGGATTGTCTCGAGCGTTCGCATCCTTTCGCGCAGTCGCTCCGCGACAGGCTCGAAATCCGCCTCCCCGAAACGGTCCACCCTGTAAACCACGAACGGCGGAAGCACGTCGTAGCCCGGATAGTATAGAATCCCGTGATTGATCGGGAACAGCAGGTCGTCGATCGGGCCGTTGACGCCGCGGGCGGAGTAATGCTCTTCCCAGCCGCCTGCGGTCACGATCAGCATTGCGCGTTTGCCGGCGAGCGTTCCCTCACCAAAGCGGTCACCCCACCGCTTGTCGCTGTGCTCGCCAACGCCATAGGCGAAGCCGTAGGCGTACACGCGATCGACCCAGCCCTTGAGGATCGCCGGCATGGCGTACCACCACAGCGGGAACTGGAGGATCAGGGTGTCGGCCCATAGCAGTTTGTCGATCTCGGCTTTGACGTCATCGGTCAGAGTGTTGGTCGCAAAAGCCTTTTTGGAGGCGCCGGCCGGCAGGAAGCGTGCTTCGGGCGGCCACGACGGAAAGTCGGCACGGTCCACCTCGGCTTTCCAGCCGTCGGCATAGAGGTCCGACACCCGCACCTCGTGGCCTTGGGCCTCGAGTTCCCTGATGGCGACGTCACGCAGCGCGCCGTTGAGCGAACGCGGTTCAGGATGAGCAAAAACAAGCAGGACTTTCATGGGTCTACTCCGAAGAAGGACGATAGACACCAAAGGTAGCGAGCCGCGGGATGATCCACTATATGTAGGAAATGTATAAGATAATGCCGAATAATGGATAGATCGGACGTCACTCTCGAGCGCATGCGCACCTTCGTTCGCGTCGCCGAGCGCGGCAGCCTCTCGGCGGTGGCGCGCGAGCTCGGAGTTGGGCAGTCGACGGTCACACGGCATTTGCGAGAACTCGAGGAGGCCGTCGGAGTGCCCTTGCTCAGCAGGACCACCCGGCGTGTGACGATGACCGATGAAGGCAGCCGTTACTATGGCGACAGCGTCCAGGTCCTGCGCCTCGTTGAGCAGGCCGGCGATGAGGCGCGGGGCACGCCCGGCGCGTCGGTCGGCACGATCCGGATATCCTGCACGGCGGCGCTCGGGGTCTTGCACGTCAGCCGGCTGATCTTCGCCTTTCAGGATCGCTATCGCGATATCGGCATCGATCTTAGCCTCACCGACGAGCGCATCGACCTTGTGCGGGAGGGCGTCGACATCGCGCTTCGCCTGGGTCCGCTCACCGACAGCTCAATGAAACTGCGGGCGCTCGGGCAATCCCGGCGTCTGCTGGTGGCGGCGCCGGCCTATCTGGCGGCGCGGGGCAGACCGGCTGTCCCGCAGGATCTGCCTGGCCATGAAGGCATCCGGATGTCGAACATCGCGGGAAGCGACACACTCGCCCTGCAGGGGCCGGTCGGCAAACGCTTTGCGGTGCCCTTTGGCGGTCGATTTCGCGTCGACCATGGGCTTGCCGCGCGCGAAGCCATTGTCGCCGGACGCGGTATCGCACCCGCCCACCATTGGCTTGTCGACGATCTCCTGGCGGCCGGCCGCCTGGAAGTGGTCCTGCCGGGCTATTTTCCGCCTCCCGTCCCGCTGAGCATGCTGATCGTTCCGGAGCGTGCGGGCATTGCCCGGGTGCGGCTGCTGGTCGACTTTCTCGCCGAGCAGATCTCCGACATTCCGGGGATCGAGAAGCGGTAGCCGGCCGGCAAACCTCGCCGGATCAGGCGGCCTTCTTCTTCGCCAAACGTGCCTTGATGCTGGCAACGTCGGCACGTGGCGTCGCCGCGAACAGCGTCCTGGTGTAGCTGTGTTTGGGGTCGGCGAAGACCTCGTCGCGCGAGCCGTATTCGACCGCTTCGCCGAAATACATTACCATCACGTCGTCGGCGATGTACCGCACCACCGACAGGTCGTGGCTGATGAAAACATAGGTTAGCTGAAACTCGTCCTGCAGGTCGGCGAGCAGGTTCAGCACCTGCGCCTGCACCGAAAGATCAAGTGCCGAGACCGGCTCGTCCAGCACCAGAAGGCTGGGGTTGAGCATCAGCGCGCGGGCGATGGCGATCCGCTGGCGCTGGCCGCCCGAAAACATATGCGGGTAGCGATTAAAGTGCTCGGGGCCGAGACCGACCTTCTTTAGCATCTTCATGGCAAGATCGCGCCGCTCGTCGGCCGTGCTGTCGGTGTTGATGAGCAGCGGCTCGGCAAGCACGTCGCCGATCTTCTGGCGTGGATTGAGCGAACCATAAGGGTTTTGGAAGACGATCTGGACCTTGCGGCGCATTTCCTTCGACAGGCCGTTCCTGCCGATGTCTACCTTCTTGCCGTCGATGAAAAGCTCGCCGGAGGTCGCCGGGTCGATCAGGGTGATGATGCGGGCGAGTGTTGACTTGCCGCAGCCGCTCTCGCCGACGATGGCCAGCGTCTTGCCCTTGTCGACGCTGAACGAAACACCCTTGACCGCATGAACCGTACGGGAGGGGCGGAAAAGCCCGCCACCGACATGATAGTCGCGCACGATGTTCTTGCCTTCGACTACCGTCACGCTCATGAGGCGGTTCCTCCTGCGGACCGGGCTGCGACTACAGATGGGGCCGGCTCAAACAGCATGTCGGAAACAGTAGGCAACCGGTCGCCGACGGCATTTTCGGGCAGCGCCGACAGGAGCGCGCGCGTGTAGTTGCTCTTGGGGGACTCGAACAGCGACAGCACGTCGGCCTCTTCCATCTTGCGGCCCTTGTACTGGACGATGACACGGTCGGCGGTCTCGGCAACCACCCCCATATTGTGGGTGATCATGATCAGGCCCATGCCATATTTGGCCTGCAGGCCGACCAGCAGATCGAGGATCTGCTTCTGGATGGTGACATCGAGCGCCGTGGTTGGCTCGTCGGCGATCAAAAGCTTGGGATTGCAGGCGATGGCGATGGCGATCATGACGCGCTGACACTGACCACCCGACATCTGGTGCGGGAAGGAGCCCAGCCGTTCCTCGGGGTCGGCGATGCCGACCAACTTCATCAATTCGATGGCACGCGCCCGGCGCTGGGCGCGGTCCATGCCCATATGGAAGCGCAGCACCTCCTCGATCTGGAAGCCGACGGTGAAGCACGGGTTGAGGCTGGCGACCGGCTCCTGGAAGATCATCGAAATGTCCTTGCCGACGATCTTGCGCCGCTCGGATGGGCCGAGCTTGAGCAGGTCGATGCCGTCGAAGGCCATGCGGTCGGCCCTCACCGTCGCGGTGTTGGGCAAAAGCCCCATCACCGCCAGCATCGCCACCGACTTGCCCGAACCGGATTCGCCGACGATCGCCAGCACCTCGCGCGGTTCGACCGACAGGTCGATGCCTTGTACCGCCATGAATGGTCCAGCGGCGGTGTCGAAGGAAACGGTCAGGTTCTTGATCTCGAGAAGAGGCATTGGATTATGACCTCTTCAGCTTGGGATCGAAGGCATCGCGCAAGCCGTCGCCGATCAGATTGATGGCAAGCACAGTGATCAGGATGGCAAGGCCGGGGAAGGTCACCACCCAAGGCGCGCGCAGGATGAACTCGCGCGCCGAGGCGAGCATCGTGCCCCATTCCGGCGTCGGCGGCTGCGCACCGACACCGAGGAAGCCGAGCGCCGCAGCCTCGAGAATAGCGTTGGAGAAGGACAACGTCGCCTGCACGATCAGCGGTGCCAGGCAGTTCGGCAGGATCGTCCTCACCATCAAGCGAAGATGACCGGCACCAGCCACCTTGGCGGAGATGACATATTCGCGGTTCTTTTCGGCCATCACGGCGGCGCGGGTGAGGCGCGCGAAATGCGGCTGCAGCACCAGCGCGATCGCCAGCATGGCATTGAACAGGCCCGGGCCGAGGATCGCCACCAGCACCAGCGCCAGAAGCAGCGACGGGAAGGCCAGGATGATATCCATGATGCGCATGATCAGAGTGTCGACCCAGCCACGGAAATAGCCGGCGAGCACGCCAAGCACGATGCCGCTGGTGAGCGAGAAGACAACGACCACCAGACCGATGAACAGCGAGAAACGCGCCCCGAAGATCAACCGTGAAAGCATGTCGCGGCCGACCGCGTCGGTGCCGAGCAGGAACATCGATTTGCCGCCTTCCTGCCAGGCAGGGGGTGCCAGCAGCGCATCGCGAAACTGCTCGTCGGGCGAATGTGGGGCGACGAACGGCGCAAAGATCGCCACCAGCACCAGCGCCGAAAACGCGACAAGGCCGATGACCGCGCCGGTGTTCATCGCGAAGTAGTGCCAGAACTCGGCGAAAGCCCGTTGCCTGCCGCCTGTCGGGATGGAGGCGGCGGTAGCTTCGGCGGCGGATTCGTCGGTCATCTCACTGCACCCGGATGCGCGGATTGATGACGGCGTAGAGCACGTCGACGATCAGGTTCACCGCCATGACGATCAGCGCGATGATCAGCAATCCGCTCTGGACGACGACATAGTCGCGCTTGCCGATGGCATCGATCATCCATTTGCCGATGCCCGGCCAGGAAAAAATGGTCTCGGTCAGAATGGCGCCCGCCATCAAGGTGCCGACCTGCAGTCCAATGGTGGTGACTACCGGGATCAGCGCGTTGCGAAAAGCGTGCAGACCGATGACGCGGCGAGGCGCCAGGCCCTTAGCGCGCGCGGTGCGGACATAGTCCTCGCCCAGCACCTCGAGCATCGCCGAGCGCGTCTGGCGCGCTATGACGGCAAGCGGGATCGTCGCCAGCACGATCGACGGCAGGATCAAATGGCTGACGGCAGATTTGAAAGCCCCGCTCCTGCCGGAGATCAGGCTGTCGATGAGCATGAACCCGGTCGTCGGCCTGAAGAAATACTGCAGGCCGATGCGGCCGGAAACCGGCGTCCAGCCGAGATAGCCGGAGAAGAAGATAATGAGCAGCAACCCCCACCAGAAGATCGGCATCGAATATCCGGTCAGCGCGACACCCATCGTAGCCTGGTCGAACCACGAGCCGCGCTTGACCGCGGCGAAGATACCGGCAGGAATGCCGAGCAGGACGGCGATGATCAACGCCACTGTCGCCAGTTCCAGCGTGGCTGGAAACAGCGCCTGGAATTCGCCGAGCACTGGCCGCTTGGTGGCAATAGATATGCCGAAATCGCCGGTCAGGACCCTGCCGATATATTCCAGGTATTGGATGACATAGGGCCGGTTGTAGCCAAACTGCTCGATGAGCTGGGCGTAGCGCTCGGGGCTGACGCCGCGCTCGCCCGCCAGGGCCAGGATAGGATCGCCGGGCAGAAGCCGGACGAAAGCAAACGCCGCCAGCGATATGCCGAACACGGTCGGGATGATCAAAGCGAGCTTGTGGAGGAGATAACGGAGCATCTTGCTTCATAGAACGGCGGCGCGGGAAGTCCAGCGCCGCCGTTCAATTTCTCAGGACTTATTCGGTGACGTCGACGCCGTCAAACCGATGAATGCCGAGCGGGTCCATAACGAAGCCCGACACCTTCTTGTTCATCGGCATGAAGACCTTGGAGTGGGCGATGGTCAGCCACGGAGCCTCACGCTTGAACACCACCTGAGCTTCCTCGTAGATCTTGGTGCGCTCGGCGACGTCCGTCGTCGCCTTGCCTTTTTTCAGCAGGGCTTCGAATTCCTGGTTGCACCAGATCGCATAATTGGACTGGCCGATGGCATCGCAACCGAGCAGGAAAAAGAAGTTGTCCGGATCGCCATTGTCACCGGTCCAGCCCAGTTGGAAGGCGCCGTCGCGATCCTTAGCCTTGCCGCGCTGGCGATACTCGGTCCATTCGTAACTGACGATCTCCGCCTTGACGCCGACGGCGGCATAGTCGGCCTGGATCAACTCGGCGACGCGCTGGGCGTTCGGGTTGTAGGGGCGGCTGACCGGCATAGCCCAGATCTTCATCGACAGATCCTTGACGCCTGCATCGGCCAGCATCTTCTTGGCCGCCTCCGGATCATAGGGATCGTCCTTGATGTCCTTGTTATAGGACCACATGGTCGGCGGGATCGGGTTGATGGCCGGCGCGCCGGCGCCCTGATAGACCGCGTCGATGATCGCCTTCTTGTTTACCGCCATGTTGAGGGCCTTGCGGACCTCGACCTTGTCGAAGGGCGGCTGCGTCGTGTTGTAAGCCATGTAGCCGATGTTCAGGCCTTCCTGCTCGTCGACCTTGAGGTTCGCGTCAGCCTGCAGTCCGGCAATGTCGGCCGGCGCCGGGTATGACATGATATCGCACTCGCCCGCCTTCAGCTTCTGCGCGCGTACGGCCGGATCGGGCGTGATGGCGAAGATCAGATCGTCGATCTTCTGTCGCCCGCCATAGTAGCCGTCCCATGCTGCATAGCGCACGACCGCATCGACCTGATAGTCGACGAACTGGAACGGACCAGTGCCGACCGGCTTCTGGGTGAACTGCTGCCTGGTGCCGGCCTTGTCGAGTTGGTCGGCATATTCCTTGGAGACGATCGAGGCGAAATCCATGCCGAGGTCCGGCAGGAACGCGACTTCAGGCTTGTTCAGCACGAATTTCACCGTCAGGTCGTCGACCTTGACGATTTCCTTCAGGAGATCGGGAAAGCCCATGCCGGTGAAATATTCCCAGCCGGTGCCTTCCAGATAGCTGTACCACGGGCTTTCTTTCTTCCACTGGCGTTCGAAGGAAAAGATCACGTCGTCTGCGTTGAGGTCGCGCGTCGGCGTGAAATAATCGGTCGTCTGGAATTTCACACCCGGGCGAAGCTTGAAGGTGTATTCGAGACCGTCGTCGGAAACCGTCCAGCTCTCGGCCAGGCCGGGCGAGATGGTGGTCTTGCCATGCTCGAACTCGACCAGGCGCGAATAGATGGTGCGCGACGAGGCGTCGAAGTCGTTGCCGCCGCTCCATGGCGACGGGTCGAAGCCGGCCGGCGAAGCCTCCGAGCAATAGACCAGTTGTTTTGCATTGGCCATGCCGCCGAGGACGCTTGCAGCCAGCAACGCGGCTGCAAAAGTCAGTTTCTTTTTCATTGAGCACTCCCTGATGTTCTTCCAAGCCCCTCTATCAGGCTCGCGAAGGCCGCATATAAGCACCGTTTTTCTAGCTTTGGAACTGCTTGTTTGCCTAACCCACGGGAAGCAGAAAAAAATTCCGGCACGCGGCAAATTGTGGAAAAAACGAGCCGAATCCGCAGATCACGACATTATTAGCGACTTCAATTTTTTGTTGATCGGCGATGCCGCCAACTGTGGGAATCGAGCCGTTCGGTTCAAGAGATGCGCATCCGAAAACCGGTCGCGGCCGAGAGGTTTGACGGCAAGTCTTACCGCACTCCAGGTGGCGAGGCTTGCACGGCCGTCGCTTGTGGCAATACATAGATAGGTGGGCAGCGTGCCGGATTTTCCCACGTTCCGGACATTGCGGCAAGCGTGGGATATCGTTGTGATCAGGGCGGTGGTGGCGCGCAAGCATGCCGAAACAATAAGAACGATTGAGGGAGCGACAGGTGGCAAAACCGGCAAAGACAACCAACGCGGCGAAAGCAAAGGCCGAGGCAACATCGAAAGCAGTCAAGTCAAAAGCGGCCGCCGCCAAGCCGACGGCTACCGCGAAGGCAACCGCGAAGCCGGCGGCGAAGACCACGGCTGGAGCGGCTGCTAAACCGGCACCCGGCAAGACGGCGCCTGCTGCAAAGTCTGCCGCCAAGCCGGCGGCGAAGGCAGTGCCGACAGCGCGCCGACCGCCGGCAGGTCCGGCCAAGAGATTACCAAAGGCGATCACGTCGCTGGCCGCCGGCCTGCCGGAAAAACCCTGGCTCCAGAGTTACCCAAAGATCGTGCCGGCCGAGATCGGCGCCCTGCCCTCCAGCTCGATCGGCGACTTTCTCGTCGCCGTGTGCAAGCAGTTTGCAAGCCGGCCGGCCTTCGTCTGCATGGGTAAATCGATCACCTATGCCGATCTCGAGCGACAGTCGGCCGCCTTCGGCGCCTATCTGCAATCAACGGGGCTGCAGAAGGGCGCGCGCGTCGCCCTGATGATGCCGAATGTGCTGCAATATCCGGTGGCGATGATGGCAGTGCTTCGCGCCGGCTATGTCGTGGTAAACATCAATCCGCTCTACACGCCGCGCGAGCTGGAGCACCAGCTCAAGGATTCCGGCGCTCAAGCCATTGTCATCCTCGAAAATTTTGCCTGCACCCTGCAAGCGGTGATCGCCAGGACCGCGGTCAAGCATGTCGTGGTCGCCTCGATGGGCGACATGCTCGGCGGGCTCAAGGGAACGATCGTCAACTTCGTTGTACGCCGCGTCAAGAAGATGGTGCCGGCATGGTCGCTGCCCGGCCATGTCAAGTTCAACGCCGCGCTGAAGGCGGGCACCGGCAAGGCCTTCAGGCCCGCAAGGGTCACGGCCGACGACATCGCCTTCCTGCAATACACGGGCGGCACGACCGGCATCTCCAAGGGCGCGATGCTTTTGCACAGCAACATTTTGGCGAACGTCGCGCAGAACGCGCTGTGGGCCGAAGACGCTTTTACCGTCAAGCCGAAGCCGGCGCATCTGAACTTCCTCTGCGCGCTGCCGCTCTATCACATTTTTGCGCTGACGGCGAACGTGCTGGTAGGCATGCAGCAAGGCGCGCAGAATGTCCTCATCCCCAATCCGCGCGACATTCCCGGCTTCGTCAAGGAGCTGCAGAAATACCCGATCCACATCTTTCCGGGCCTCAACACGCTGTTCAATGCGCTGCTCAATAATGAGGATTTTCGCAAGCTCGATTTCAAGCCGCTGATCCTGACGCTGGGTGGCGGCATGCCGGTGCAGAGGGCCATCGCCGAACGCTGGAAGGTGCTGACCGGCTGCCCGATCAGCGAGGCCTACGGGCTCACCGAGACCTCGCCGGGAGCAACGATCAACAAATTCAGCGACGGCGTTTACACCGGCACGATCGGCCTGCCGCTGCCCTCGACCGAGATCGCGATCCGCGACGACGACGGCAACAATTTGCCGCTCGGCGAAGTCGGCGAAATCTGCATCCGCGGACCGCAGGTGATGGCCGGCTACTGGAACCGGCCGGACGAGACCGCCAAGGTGATGACCGAGGACGGCTTCTTCAAATCGGGCGACATGGGCTTCATGGACGAGCTTGGCTACACCAAGATCGTCGACCGCAAGAAGGACATGATCCTGGTTTCCGGCTTCAACGTCTATCCGAACGAACTCGAGGAAGTGGTGGCGCAGCATCCAGGCGTACTCGAAGTTGCCGCGATCGGCGTGCCGGACGAGCATTCGGGTGAAGTGCCGAAGCTGTTCGTCGTCAAGAAGGACCCGGCACTGACCGCCGACATGCTGACGGCTTATTGCCGTGAGAACCTGACCGGCTACAAGCGTCCCAGGTATATTGAGTTCCGCACCGAGCTGCCGAAGACACCGGTCGGCAAGATCCTGCGCCGGGCGTTGCGGGGCTAGGCGCAGCTTGAGCGATTGCATCGCCGGCGCCAACGCCGTGAGCATAGGTTCGCGCCCGGACCCGGCACAGTTCATCCGGGCGAACATGCGGATCGCCCCCGTGCCCGCGCTTCCCGAAATTCGGCTTTACACCGCCCATCCGGGAAGCGGGCTCAGGCGGCTTCTCGAATGGAACCAACATGCGACCGAAGAAGACGGACCTGAACCGGAGCCACCGTACTGGGCCTATGTCTGGGCCGGCGGCGCGGTGCTCGCCCGCTACATATTCGACCGGCCGGAGACCGTGGCCGGCCGTCGCGTGCTCGACCTCGGCGCCGGTTCGGGTCTCGTCGGCATTGCAGCGGCAAAAGCCGGGGCAAGCGCGGTCGTCGCGGCCGAGATCGATCGCAACGGTGTGGTTGCACTCGGCCTCAACGCGACTGCGAACGGCGTCGCTATCATGATCATTGGCGAAGACATCACCAGCGGTCCGCCGCCACCGGTGGATGTCGTGGTGGTCGGCGACCTGTTCTACGCCCATGATCTCGCCGGCCGGGTCGTCCCCTTCCTCGACCGCTGCCTTGCAGCCGGCATCGCCGTGCTGATCGGCGATCCGGGCCGCGCCTATCTGCCCCGCTCGCGGCTTCGCCTGCTGGCCGAATACGAGGTGCCGGATGTCGGCGAAGGCAGGAATGCGGCGATGAAACCGAGCGGCGTGTTCTCGTTCGGACCAGCTAGCTGCGAGTCTAGACTGTCTCGCTGACCCGCGCCGAAAGAAAATTAGGCAGGTCGGCCACCGAATCCAGAATGACGTCGGCTATCTGGGACAGCGATTCACGTGTGCCGGTGCCGGACAGCACGCCGACCGCCAGACCGCAGCCGCCCGCCCGCGCCATTTCAAGATCGTGACGGTTGTCGCCGACCATGGCGATTGCCGAGGGCCTGAGCCCCGTCAGATCAGAGAAGGCAAGGATCGTATCCGGCGCCGGTTTTGGATTGGCCACCGCGTCGTAACCATAGGCGGCGTCGAAAAGCTGCGCGACGCCCAGCGTGACCAGGGTCTTTTCCGCGCCGCTGGTCGAATCGTTGGTGGCGACACCAAGCCGGTAGGATTTTCTGTGAAGCAGGCCAAGCGTCTCGACCACGCCCGGCAGCGCCACCGCCATTGCCGATCCTTGCGCCGAGGTGATGGCGTTGAAGCGGGCGACGGCAAGCATCTGGTCCTCGTCGGACAGCCGTGGAAACCACAGCTCGACGACGTCCATGTTGGTGCCGGAGGCAAAAATCGAATCCGGCTTGAAGCGCTTGGTGGCGAAGTCGAAGCCCGCCGCCGCAAGCAGCCTGTCTGCTTTCCAGCGATCGCCTTCGGCCGCATCCATCGCCATGAAGTCGGCGATGCCCAGCCATGTCGCGTTGAAATCTACGAGCGTGCCGTCCTTGTCGAACAATATTCCCTTGATGTCCGCCAAGCTTTTCACTCCGGGCCGCGCAAGCGGTGGATGTATTCCACCAGTCCAGCAGTCGAGGCATCCCGCTTTGCGGCGTTCTCCTTGCCTTCAACGACGGGCAGCAGCCCGGTCGCCAGTTCCTTGCCGAGCTCGACGCCCCACTGGTCGAAGGAGTTGATGTTGAACAGCGTGCCTTCGACGAAGACGCGGTGTTCGTAAAGCGCAATCAGCCGTCCGAACGTGTGGGGGTCGAGTTTCCTGTAGAGGATCGTCACTGAGGGGCGGTCGCCGGAGAAGACGCGGTGCGGAGCAATCCTGTCGACATCGGCCGGCTTCATGCCTTTCGCCAGCATCTGCGCTCGGGCTTCCTCAAGCGTGCGGCCCTTCATGAAGGCTTCCGACTGCGCCAGGCAATTGGCAAGCAGAAGGTCGTGGTGATGCTTCAGTTCCGGCTCGTGGCCGACGGCAGCGGCGAGGAATTCGACCGGAATGAAATCGGTGCCCTGATGCAGAAGTTGGAAGAAGGCATGCTGGCCATTGGTGCCGGGCTCGCCCCAGACCAGCGGGCCGGTCGGCGTCGTTACAGCGCCGCCGTCCAGGGTGACGCTCTTGCCGTTCGATTCCATGTCGAGCTGCTGCAGATAGGCCGGCAGCCTGGACAGACGCTGATCGTAGGGGATGACGGCGCGAGCGGGGTATTTGCAGATCACGCGGTGCCACCAGCCAATCAGCCCCATCAGCGCCGGCAGGTTCTTCGCCAGCGGGGCGGTGCGGAAATGCTCGTCCATCTCATGGGCGCCGTCGAGAAAGGCGCGAAAATCCTTCGGGCCGATGGCGATCATCACCGGGAGACCGATCGCACCCCAGACGGAATAGCGCCCGCCGACCCAGTCCCAGAAGCCGAAGACGCGATCGGGCGCGATGCCGAATTTGGCGACCAGGTCGAGCGCCGTCGAGACGGCGGCGAAATGCTTGCCGACCGCTTCCTTGCCGAGCGCCTTCTCGACCCATCTGCGCGCGGTTTCGGCATTGGTCATCGTCTCGACCGTGGTGAAGGTCTTGGAGGCGATGATGAACAGGGTGGTTTCGGCGGAAAGACCCTTCAGCGTGTCGTGGATATGGGCACCGTCGATATTGGATACGTAATGCGCGCGCGGCCCGTCATGATAGGGCGCCAGCGCCAGCGTCGCCATGGCCGGGCCGAGATCGGAGCCGCCGATGCCGATGTTGACGATGTCGGTGATCTTCTTGCCGGTCGCGCCGGCCGCCTTGCCGGAACGCACCGCGTCGGCGAAGGCACCCATCGCGTCGAGTACGGCAAGGACTTCCGCCTTCACGTCCTGGCCGTCGAGCACGATGCCCTTGCCGGTCAGGTTGCGCAGCGCCGTGTGCAGCACGGCGCGGCCTTCAGTGACGTTGATCTTCTTGCCGGCAAACATCGCGTCGCGCCGGCCTTCGAGGTCAGCGGCCTCAGCCAGTTTCTCCAGCAACTCCATAGTCCGCGCATCGACCGCGCATTTCGACCAGTCGAGCAGCAGGTCGCCGTCACTGGCGGAGAATTTCTCGAAGCGCTGCGGATCGGCAGCGAAAGCCTCGCGCATCGAGCCCGATTTGGCCGCACGGTGATCGCGCAATGCGTCGAGCTGCTTTTGAAAGGACGATTGATCCACTGCTTCGCTCCGGTCTCTTGAGATGCATCTTATCAGGCCGGATGTTTCCGGCGCGTGTCGTCGCGGCAAACTATCGGGTCGAATTCCATCTGTTTCAATGCGCAGCGATGCCGCAGCGCAGCGTGGGCCGGCTCAAAGGATCACTGGCATAAATCCCAGCGATCAGAAAAATTGATTGGCGCAACACCTTGTGCCACCGGTACATTCGACTGGTCCAGCCACGTGAAAAAAGCTGGCCATCGAGGAACATCTCCCATGCCACAGCGAAACGACACGGCCATATGGTCCGGCCTGTTCCGGATTTCGGCGGAATCCGGTCAGACCCTGCAGGCGCAGATCCGCCAGGCGATCGTCGCCGCCATCCTCGACCGGCAGATCGCGGCTTCCATGCCGCTTCCGTCCTGCCGGATTCTTGCCGAAAAACTCGGCGTGGCGCGCGGCACCGTGGTGCTGGCCTTCCAGCAGCTGGTCGACCAGGGCTTCCTGGTGGCGCGCGAGCGCCGCGGCCATTTCGTCAATCCCGAAGTGCTGGCGACGCCGGCCAAGCCGCATCAGAAGGCGCCCGACCAGGCCAACGAGATCGACTGGAAGGCGCGTCGGCAGATCGCGGCGAGCGACATGCCGCCGCCGGCCAAGCACGACAACTGGATCAAGTCGTCATACCCCTTCGTCTATGGCCAATTCGACCCGGCGCTGTTCCCGACCGCCGAATGGCGCGAGTGCAACCGCATGGCGTTGGCGGTGCTCGAAATCCGCAACTGGGCATCCGACATGGTCGACCGCGACGATCCGCTCCTGATCGAGCAGATCCAGGCACGGCTGCTGCCGCGACGCGGCATCTTCGCCAATCCGGACGAGATCATCGTGACGTTGGGCGCGCAGAACGCGCTTTACATGCTGGCGACGCTGTTGATGACCAAGGGCTCCAAGGTGGCGATGGAGGACCCGGGCTATCCCGATGCACGTTCGATCTTCCGGCTGGCCGGCGCCGAGATCCAGCCGGTTCCGGTCGACCACTCCGGCATCGTAACCTCGGCCATTCCCAATGATTCCGGCTTCGTCTTCGTCACGCCCAGCCACCATTGCCCGACCATGGTGCCGCTGTCGGCAGAGCGGCGGCAGGAGCTTTTGGCGCGCGCCAACCGGCACAACCAGATCATCATCGAGGACGGATATGACAGCCAGCTCCTGGACGAGGCGCCGCAGCAGGCGCTGAAGAGCCTCGATCGCTCCGGCCGCGTCGTCTATGTCGGCTCGATGTCGAAGACGCTGGCTCCCGGCCTGAGGCTTGGCTACATCGTCGCCTCGGCCGGGCTGATCTCCGAGCTTCGGGCGCTACGCCGCTTCATGCTGCGCCATCCGCCGGCGAACAACCAGCGCGCCGTGGCGCTCTTCCTGTCGCTCGGCCATCACGAGGCGCTGGTGCGGCGGCTGTCGAGCGCCTTCGACGAGAGGCGCAAGCGTCTGGTCCATGCGATTTCCGCCTTCCTACCGGAGTGGCGCTCGACCGATTCGGCCGGCGGCACGTCGCTCTGGCTCGAGGGGCCGCGCGGCACCGATTCGCGCGGGCTGGCGGAGGCCGCGGCCTCGCGCAGCGTCATCATCGAGCCTGGCGACCGCTTCTTCGACCGCACCGAAAAGCCATCGCGTTTCATGCGCTTGGGCATTTCCTCGATCGCGTTGCAGCACATCGAACCCGGCATCCGCGAACTGGCGACGGCAGCTGGACGCAGGCCGGCAGCGGCCTGATCTCCCTTCCCCGACCGGAGCCTGGCGCATGTGGTGCGGCTCCGGTTCTTTAGCTCCTTGGCATATTCGACGGGACCGGCTGGCACATAGGCTGTGCCAATGCCGGCGGCATAGTCGCTGTGTAGAAGGACGAAGCAGGCCGATGGTGGACCAACCGCCGCGCGTTCCTGCCGATGAAGGTGGAGTGCTTCCATGCCAGTGGCTGTCGAACAGCAGGACACGCCGGCGAACCGTCGTCCACAGCGCTCCGGTCTTCGCGAAACAGGACATGCCATGCGATCAGCTCCTCTGATGGAGGACACCGGACCACGACACCAGGCCATCGAGGGCGGCAGCTACGGGCCGCTGCGCGGGGATGACTGCGAGCGCATCCACGAGGGCGTGCTGACGCTCCTGGAGACGGTGGGTTTCGCCAATGCCATCCCTTCCTGCATAAAGGTGCTGACCAAGGCGGGGGCGGTCCGTGGCGACGACGACCGTGTGCGCTTTCCACGCGCGCTAGTGCTCGACACCATCCAGCGGGCGGCACGACATTTCACACTTCATGGCCAGGACGCCAGGCACGACATGGTGGTCCAGGGCAAGCGCGTGCACTACGGCACGGCAGGTATCGCCGTGCACCTGGTGGATCTGGAGAAGCGCGAGTACCGCGAATCCAAGCTGCAGGACATTTATGATGCTGCCCGCATCGTCGATGGGCTGGACAACATCCATTTCTTCCAGCGGCCGATGGTGGCGCGCGACATCGCCGATCCGCTCGAGATGGATTTCAACACGCTCTATGCCTGTGTGATGGGGACATCGAAGCACGTCGGAACATCCTTCACCGTGCGTGAGAACGTGAAGCCGGCGCTTGAAATGCTGTACGCCATCGCCGGCGGCGAGGAGAATTTCCGCGCCCGGCCATTCGTTTCTAACTCTAACTCATTCGTCGTGCCGCCGATGAAGTTCGCCGAGGATGCCTGCGGCGTGCTCGAGGCTTGCGTTGAAGGCGGCATCCCGATCCTGCTGCTCTCGACCGGCCAGTCCGGCACCACAGCACCTGCGGCGATGGCCGGCGCCGTCGTGCAAGCGGTGGCCGAGGTACTGGCCGGCCTGGTCTATGTCAACGCGCTCAAGCCGGGCCATCCGGCGATCTTCGGCGCCTGGCCGTTCATGTCGGACCTGCGCACCGGCGCCATGGCCGGCGGGTCGGCCGAGCAGTCGGTGGCAACGGCGGCCTGCGCCCAGATGGCGCAATTCTACGATCTGCCCGGCGGCTCGGCCGCTGGCATGACGGATTCGAAACTGCCCGACATTCAATCCGGCTACGAAAAGGGCATCACCAATGTGATGGCCGGCCTCTCCGGCCTCAACCTCGTCTACGAGGCGGCCGGCATGCATGCCTCGCTGCTCGGCTTCTGCCTGGAGAGCCTGGTCATCGACAACGACATGCTCGGTCATTGCCTGGGCTGCGCACGTGGCATCGACGTGACTGACGAGGCCCTGTCGATCGACAGCATCGCCGAGGTCTGCCTCAAAGGCCCAGGCCACTATCTCGACAACGAACAAACGCTCAAGCTGATGCAGACCGATCATCTCTATCCCGCCTTCGCCGATCGTTCCTCACCGAAGGAATGGAACGAAAAAGGCCGACCTGATATATTGCTGCGTGCGATCACCGAGAAGAAACGCGTTCTTGCCGAACGATTTCCGCGCCACGTGCCAAAACAGGTCGACGACAGATTGCGTGCCCGCTTCGGCAGCCTGATCCACCTGCCGCGTACGCATATGGGCGGCTGACCGGAGACGCGTTCGTGCAGCCATACAGCCACCACCCAGAGCCAATTCCGGACGAAAACCGCTTCACAGCTTTCCTGGAATTGCCCCAGGACCAACCATCGGGCAGAACGACAAATGAGTGCGCATCCTATCCTGCAAGCCCACACCGACGGCGACGCGATCGATCGGCTGGTGGCGTCTCACCGGCCCGGCCACGGCCTGGTGCGTGCCTTCTATCATGACCCGGCGATCTTCGAGCGTGACATGGAACGTGTCTTTCGCCGCCACTGGCATTGCCTGGCCCATGCCAGCGTTATCCCGAACCCCGGCGATTTCGAGCTGTTCAAACTGGGCGACGAGGCGGTCATCCTGACGCGCGGCATGGATGGCACGGTGCATGCCATGCTCAATGTCTGCCGCCACCGCGGCGCCGAGGTCTGCACCAAGGAGAAGGGCAACGCGAAGATGTTCGTGTGTCCCTACCACGCCTGGACCTATTCCAATGACGGGTCGTTGCGCGCTGCCCGCCTGATGCCGAAGGATTTCGACCGCACGGCGCACGGGCTGAAGAAGCTTCATGTCCGCGTTGCCTCCGGGCTGGTTTTCATTTCCTTCGCGGAGACGCCGCTCGATTTCGATCCAATCGAACAGTCGCTGCGCACAAGCTGCGGCCAGTATGGCTGGGGCGACGCCAAGGTGGCGTATCGCCAGTCCTATCCGCTCGACGCCAACTGGAAGCTCGCCGTCGAGAACTATGTCGAATGCTACCATTGCGGGCCGGCGCATCCGGAATATTCGCAGACGCATGCGCTGGAAAAGCCGGCCGAGATGATCGAGCAGCTCAACGCGGCGATGGAGCAGCGCACCTGCGCGCTTGGCATCGAGATCGGCAGCGCCAACCGCTGGCAGAACTCGGCGGCCGGTCAGGAAGCAATCCATACCTTCCGCTATGCGCTCTATGATGGCGTTTCGAGCGGCAGCCAGGATGGCTCGCCGGTGGCCCCGCTGATGGGCCGCTTCACCGACTATGACGGTGGCGTCACCTCCATCCATCTCGGCGGCACGACCTTCCTCGTGTGCTATCCCGATCACGGCATGATCTACCGCTTCATCCCGAAAACCGCGGGCACCTGCGAGATGGAGCTGATCTGGCTGGTGCGCGGCGACGCGGTCGAGGGCCAGGACTACGATCTGGAGAAGCTGACCTGGCTGTGGAAGGTCACCACCCAAGAGGACAAGAAGATCATCGAGCACACAGCGCGTGGCGTGCGCTCGCACTATTTCGTGCCGGGGCCGATCGCGCCGATGGAATACAACGAACTGCGCTACATCGGCTGGTATCTTGAGGAGATCAGCCGGGCTTGATCGACTCGGCTGCCGCGGGGGGATCCGGCAGATCTTGCCTGTCGCGTCATTCCGCGCTGAGCCCGTATCGGTCGACGACTTCGGCGTTGATCAGCTTGGCATGCAGCGTCATCAGCACGATCTGTGCGTCGAAGCTGTCGCCGGCCTCAAGTGCCGCCTCGATGCGGCGCTCGGCTTCCAGCGTCCGTTGATGGCCATTGGCTTGCTCGAAGGTTTCGGGACCCGCGATGCAATAGCTGCACAATTGTGCCACCGACGCATAGATGCCCGGCGGCGGCTCGTCGGGCCAGTGATCCTTCATCAGATTGACGATCGTGAGTTTTACCCCCTCCGGCACAAGGGCGGGATGCAGATCGGCGCCGCGCAATGCATCGTCGAGCTGCCTCAAGTCGCCCGAGCGACCGAACATTCCAAGGAAGCCGAGGGAAGAACGCCGTTGCGCCATAATGGTCCAACCGTTCCCAACCAGTTAGGTGGTTCACAAGCGGAATACAAAGGCAGCGGCATCCAAGCGTCGCGTTTAAGTAGATTCAGGCGATGCGCTTCAAGTCCTTGCAGGCATCAGCTACTTACCGCCAGCAACAAGACACCGGCCAGCGCCGATCCGGCAAGCGTCGGCAGCATACCGATCTTCAGCTTCAGAATGGCGATCATCGAGGCACAGGAAAGCAGCGCCGCGCGCCAGTCTATCGATGAAAGCACCGGCACGTCCATTCCAAGCCCGACATTGCGCACTTCGCCGAAGATGACGTGCAAGCCGAACCATAGAGCGAGATTCATGATGACGCCGACGACGGCGGCGGTGATCGCACCGAGCGCCGCCGACAGCGCCTTGTTGCCGCGCAGCGCTTCGATGTAAGGCGCGCCAAGGAATATCCATAGGAAACATGGGGTAAACGTCGCCCACAGCGTGAACAGCCCGCCAAACAGTCCGGCAACCAGCGGCGCCAGCAAGCCCGGCTGGCGGAACGCGGCAACGAAGCCGACGAACTGCAAGACCAGGATGAGCGGACCCGGCGTGGTTTCGGCAAGTCCAAGGCCGTCGACCATTTCACCGGGTGCCAGCCAGCCGAAGTACTCGACCGCTGCCTGCGCGACATAGGCAAGGGCTGCGTAGGCGCCGCCGAAGGTGACGACCGCCATGACACTGAAGAAGCCACCGATTTGCGTCCAGACGCTGGCAGGGCCGGTGAAAGCCCAGACCAGCAGAACAGGCCCCAGCCAGATCGGCAGCCAGATCGCCAAAGTGCGCGGCGCGTGCCATCGTGTCGGCCTGACGTGGGTCAGTTCGCCGCGCTCGAACATCAGATCGACCACGCCCTTTATGTCGGGAACATCGCCCTTGCCATGCGAGGCGCCGGAAAAAAATGCCGGCGCACTACGGTTGCCGATCCAGCCTGCCAGCCCGGCAAGCAGCACGATCAGCGGAAACGGCACGTTCAACGCGTAGATGGCGATGAAGGCAGCGAGTGCGATCGACACCATGACCGGGTTTTTCAGCGCGCGTTTGCCGATCCGGATCACCGCCTCGATGACAATGGCGAGCACGGTCGCCTTGACCCCGAAAAACAGCGCCGAGACGAGTGGTACATCGCCATAGAGCGCATAAAGGCTGCTCAGGACGAGCATGACAAGCGCGCCCGGCACGACGAAGAGAATGCCGGCAACAAGGCCGCCGGCCGTTTTGTGCAGCAACCAGCCGATATAGATGGCGAGCTGCTGGGCCTCAGGGCCAGGCAGCAGCATGCAGTAGTTCAACGCATGCAGGAAGCGCTGTTCGCCGATCCAGCGCCGTTCCTCGACCAGTTCCTTGTGCATGAGCGCGATCTGCCCGGCCGGGCCGCCAAAGCTGAGCACGCCGATTTTTGCCCAGACCTTCACGGCCTGCCGGAAGCTCGGCACAGCGGGCTCCTGAATCTCCGCCGGCTTTTTCGATAGGACGGCGCTCACGATGGCTTGCCCGCGCTGACTGTGCCGGCGGCCGGCCAGTTATGCGTCTCCTCGGTGGCATCGCGGCACCAGCGGAAGAACATATCATAGAGCAGCATGCCGGCCTCGAGCTGCTCCAGATCGTTGCGAAACATCCGTGACAGGCCAAGCGAGGCGGCCAGGAACCCGGCCGCCTGTGGAACAAGATCGAGGCTCGCAGTATCGGCAGCGCGTATGATCGTGGCCAAGCGATCGAGTGCTTCGGATTTAAGCCCGAACTCCTCGATCATGGTGTCGAAGGTGCAGCGTTCGCCGCGATGGCTCCAGAACACGTTCTCAATGTCGAAAGGCACGGCCTGAAAGCGATCGGCGACGGCCGACACTTCGGCCGGCTCGACGAAGAGAAAGACCGCGTGAGGATCGATGAAGCGCCGAATCAGCCAGGGGCAGGCGATGCGGTCGACCTTCGGGCGCGTACGCGTCACCCAAACGGTGCGGCCCTTGTCATCGCGGGGCGGTATCTTGCGGGCGTCAACGAGAAGCCCCTTGGCGTCGCGCCAGTCTTCAAACCCGCCGTCGAGCGATTCGGCGGCAATGCCCTCGTGGCGCAGCCATGCGGCCACGCCTTGCGAGTGCTTTTTTCCCTGTTGGCAGACGACTGTCACTTGCCAGCCGGCGAAGTCGGCAGCCCAGTTCGAGACAGTCCTGAAATCACGCCGATCCGACGCCGGCAGCAGTCGCGGGTCGGCGTTGTAGTCATCGTCGATGCGGACATCGATGATCGCGGGTGCACCCGGCAGACCAATCAGACGGGATAGTTGCGGTACGGTGATGGTTGTTGTCGACGGCATGGCGTCCACCTCCTGGAAAGAGAAGCTTGGACGCGAACATTGGGCTGACGCCTCACGGGGTCGTCGCGATTAACCCCTTGCGATGATCGTGGATTTGTCGCGCTCGCTTGTCAAGCATTGCCGTTCTCGCGGGAGCAATCGCTGTTGACAAATGACCGCGTCCAACCCTGTGCCGGGCATTTCTGCCCATTAGCGGCAGGCTATCGCAGGTGGAAAGCCGAGGCTTTCGCTCTGCGATGTGACCCCACCCCTACCCCTCCTGGCGCTGACCTCGGCAAATTGCCTGCACCGGCGGCTGGCTCATGCGACGGACCCTGGTCAGTGATTGTCCCTCGGCACCCCGCTTGTATGAGCCACATCCTGGTATTTTACCGCCGGCTTCAGCACCATGCCTTCGGAAAACTGGTCGACCATGCCGCGCTGGATCTCCTGCCACGGCGTCTGGTGCTTGGGATAGTGATAGCCGCCATTGTTCTGCAGTTCGGTGCGCCGCCGCGTGATCTCGTCGTCGCTGACGAGGATATCGGCGGTGCCCTTGCGCAGATCGACGCGGACGCGGTCACCGGTCTTCAGCAGCGCCAGCCCGCCGCCGATGGCGGCT
Organism: Mesorhizobium sp. M0437; assembly: GCF_040321335.1. Taxonomy (NCBI): domain Bacteria; kingdom Pseudomonadati; phylum Pseudomonadota; class Alphaproteobacteria; order Hyphomicrobiales; family Phyllobacteriaceae; genus Mesorhizobium; species Mesorhizobium sp. M0437. The sequence goes on along the minus strand of NZ_JAMYRK010000001.1, from coordinate 254,989 downwards.
TCCGGCGAGGCGTTGAGGATCGAGGGCGAACCCGACGTGCCCGACTGGCGGCCGTCGCCGATACAGGCCAGCGCGTGGATGCCCTTTTTGATCAGATAGGCCGGCGGCTGCATGTTGACGACTTCGGCGCCGCCCGGATAGCCGATCGGGCCGGCGCCGCGCATGAACAGGATGGTGTGCTCGTCGATGCCTTGTGCCGGATCGTCGATGCGGGCGTGGTAATCCTCGGGCCCGTCGAACACCATGGCGTTGCCCTCGAAGGCTTCGGGGTCCTTCGGGTTCGACAGATAGCGCTCGCGGAACTCGGGCGAGATGCCACTGGTCTTCATGATCGCCGAATCGAACAGATTGCCCTTGAGATTGATGAAGCCGGCATTGGCTTTCAGCGGCTCGGCAACCGTGCGGATGACGTCGAGGTTCTCGTTGACGGCGCCCCTGCAATTGTCACCGATGGTCTTGCCATTAGCTGTCATGGCTTCCGGATAGGGCAGCAGGCCGCCCTTCATCAGTTCGGCGACCACGGCCGGCACGCCGCCGGCATGGTGATAGTCCTCGCCGAGATATTCGCCCGTCGGCTGCAGATTGACGATGAGCGGTATGTTGAGGCCGACCTTCTGCCAATCGTCATTGTCGAGCGGCACGCCGAGATGGCGGGCGATGGCGTTGAGGTGGATCGGCGCGTTGGTCGAGCCGCCGATCGCCGAGTTGACGACGATGGCGTTCTCGAAGGCCTTACGGGTCATAATGTCGGACGGCTTCAGATCCTCATGCACCATGTCGACGATGCGCTTTCCGGTCTCGTAGGCGATCTGGCCGCGCTCGCGATAGGGGGCGGGGATAGCGGCCGAGCCCGGCAATTGCATGCCGAGCGCCTCGGCCAGCGAATTCATCGTGGTGGCGGTACCCATCGTGTTGCAATAGCCGGTCGACGGCGCCGAGGAGGCAACGATATCCATGAACTCGTCATAGCCAATCTCGCCGGCCGACAGGCGCTGGCGCGATTCCCAGACGATGGTGCCGGAGCCGGTGCGCTTGCCCTTGTGCCAGCCGTTGAGCATCGGGCCGACCGAAAGCGCGATAGCCGGAATGTTGACGGTGGCCGCGGCCATCAGCATGGCTGGCGTCGTCTTGTCGCAGCCGATGGTGAGCACTACGCCGTCGAGCGGATAGCCGTAGAGCACCTCTACCAGGCTGAGATAGGCAAGGTTGCGGTCAAGTGCAGCAGTCGGCCGCTTGCCGGTCTCCTGGATCGGGTGGCAAGGGAACTCGAAAGGGATGCCACCCATCGAGACGATGCCTTCGCGCACGCGCTTGGCCAGTTCGATGTGATGGCGGTTGCAGGGCGACAGGTCCGAGCCGGTCTGGGCGATGCCGATCAGCGGCTTGCCGGACATCAGTTCGGCCCGCGTCAGCCCGTAATTCAGGTAGCGCTCCAGATAGAGTGCCGTCATGCCCGGATTGTCGGGATTGTCGAACCACTCCTGCGAGCGAAATTTCTTCTTGTGGGTGGGGGCGCCTGCCATCGTGGTCTCCGTATTTGTATGACAAATCGATATGACAACGCGCGGGAGCAGGCAAGGGGCACGCGCCATCCGAATCCGCTCTTTGGTACGAAAGACATACATCTGCCTCCGCGCCAGACGGGATCGTGGTTTGTCAGCCCGCTATCCCGGAGAGTTGGAGCGCGTCGCCGCGGACCCTACCTGACCCTTCCGGCCACCCTCCCCCTCAAGGGGCCCACTTGGGGAGGGACATCCGCATCACTCGAACACGATGCTCGGCACCGCAGCCTCGGCCGCGCCGCGCTCTTCATTGACGCGGTCCCAGACCTTGGCGGCGATGTCGCGATAGATTTTCGCCTCAGCGCCATCCGGCTTGGAGACCACCACCGGCGTGCCGGCATCGGAGCTTTCGCGGATGCCCATCTCGAGCGGCACTTCGCCAAGGAAGGTGACGCCGAGACGCTCGGCCTCGCGGCGGGCGCCGCCATGGCCGAAGATGTCGTAGCGTTTTCCCGTATCGGGGGCGAGAAAATAGCTCATGTTTTCGACGATACCCAATAGCGGCACGTCGACCTTTCTGAACATGTTGAGGCCTTTGCGCGCATCGATCAGGGCCAGGTCCTGTGGCGTCGAGACGATGACGGCGCCGGCCAGCGGCACCTGTTGGGCCATGGTCAGCTGGGCGTCACCGGTGCCGGGCGGCATGTCGACGACGAGCACATCAAGCGGTCCCCATTCGACCTCGCGCAGCATCTGCGTCAATGCCGACATCACCATCGGCCCGCGCCAGATCATCGGCGTCTCCTCATCGACGAGGAAGCCCATCGACATGACCTTGAGGCCATAATTCTGCATCGGCTTCAGGATCTTGCCGTCGACGGTCTGCGGCCTGCCACGAATGTTGAGCAGACGCGGCATGGAAGGGCCATAAATGTCGGCATCGAGCACCCCGACCCGCAGCCCGTTGGCGGCAAGCCCAAGGGCGATATTGACGGCGGTGGTCGACTTGCCGACGCCGCCCTTGCCGGAAGCGACGGCGATGATCGCTTCGATGCCGGGTACGCCGCGCTTGCCCTGGCTGTGCGAGGCGGGCGCCTGCGGCGTGGGACGCGCAGGTGCGGCCGGCGGAGCGGGCCTCTGAGCCGGTCTTTGCGGAACCGGCGCCTCCATGCCGCCGCCCTTCTTTTCCGCCGTCAGCGCGACCACGGCGCCGGCAACACCGGGGATCGCCTTGACGACACGTTCGGCCGCCGCACGCAGCGGTTCCATCTCCTGGGCACGGGCAGCGGGAACGGTTATCGAAAAGAACACCTTGGCATCGGCAATGAAAATCTCGGAAACCAGGCCGAGGTCGACGATATTGCCGGTGAAATCCGGCCCATTGACCGTCTTCAGGCGCTCGATAACGATTTCCTTGGTCACGTTTTCATTGGCGGCGGGCATGAGTTTTTCCTCTACTTTTCCGCTCCAGATAATGCAGTTCCGGAACAGAACCAAGCGATGGACCACCAATTGCAGCGGCGTATCGGGGAGGCAGCGAGCATATGACGGCATTTCCAGTGGGAGCAGCCGTCGCCAAATCGTCAGCGCAGCCTATTTCATGAGCATGGAATGACAGCCAGGGAAGGAGACGAATCATGCTCGCAAACAGCAACGCGACGGCCAATCTCGCCGTGAAGGACCTGGCCAAGGCCAGGGCATTCTACGAAGGGGTCCTTGGCCTGAAAGAGGTGCACAATGAAGGTGGCGAACTGATCGTCTATAAAAGCGGCGACACCAGCATCAACGTCTACCGTTCGAACTTCGCTGGGACCAACAAGGCGACGGCTGTGACATGGACGGTCGGCGACGAACTCGGCAAGATCGTTGAGGCATTGAAATCGAAGGGCGTGACCTTCGAGCATTACGACATGCCCGGGCTGACGCTTGAGGGTGACATCCATGTCGGTCACGGCATGAAGGTCGCATGGTTCAGGGATCCGGACGGCAACATCCTGAATCTTGTGGACCGGTAGTCGCCGCGCCAGAGGCGGCTCCAGGCGCCATGATGCTCACATCACCTTGCCAGACCGACCGCGAAGTAGGTGAGAGCCGCGATCGCCGCGGTTGCCGGCAAGGTGACGATCCATGCGACCACGATGTTGCCGGCAATGCCCCAGCGAACGGCGGAGACGCGGCGGGCGGCGCCGACGCCGATGATAGCGCCGGTGATCGTGTGCGTGGTCGATACCGGAATACCGAGCCAGGTGGCGGCGAACAGGGTGATCGCTCCGCCGGTCTCGGCGCAGAAACCCTGCATCGGGTTCAGCCGGGTGATCTTCGAGCCCATGGTGTGGACGATGCGCCAGCCGCCGAGCAACGTGCCCAGCGCCAGCGCCGACTGACAGGTGATGACGACCCACAGCGGCACGTAAAAATTCGCGCCGAGCATGCCTTGCGAATAGAGCAGCACGGCGATGATGCCCATGGTCTTCTGCGCGTCGTTGCCGCCATGGCCGAGCGAATAGAGCGAGGCGGAAAAGAACTGCATGACGCGGAAGGCGCTGTCGACGGCGAACGGCGTCTGCCGCACGAACAGCCACGAGACCGCGAGGATCAAGACAAGCGCCAGCAGAAAGCCTGCCGACGGCGACAGCACGATGGCCGCCGTCGTCTTGCCCAACCCGGCCCAGACGATGGCACCGGTGCCTGCCTTGGCAACGCCGGCGCCGACCAAACCGCCGATCAGAGCGTGCGAGCTACTGGACGGGATTCCGACGAGCCAGGTGACGACATTCCAGACGATGGCGCCGACAAGTGCTGCGAAGATTACTGCCGGCGTGACGATGCTGGCGTCGATGATGCCGGTTCCGAGCGTCTCCGCTACGTGAAGACCGAAGAACATGAAGGCGATGAAATTGAAGAAGGCCGCCCAGAACACCGCATAGTGCGGCCGCAGCACCCGGGTGGAGACGATGGTGGCGATGGAGTTGGCGGCATCGTGCAGGCCGTTGAGGAAATCGAAGAACAGCGCGACGACGACAAGGCCGACCAGCACGGGAAAGGCTATTGCGGCTTCTGACACTATACGTTCTCGATGACGATGCCGCTGATTTCGTTGGCGACGTCCTCGAAGCGATCGACCACCTTTTCCAGCTGGCCGTAAATCTCGCTGCCGATCAGATAGGCCATCGGATCGCTGCGGCCGTGCCGCTTGAACAGGTCCTTCAGGCCCTGCTCGTGCAGGTCGTCGGCCCGGCCTTCGGCGCGCATGACCTCCTCGGCGATGGCGTTGAGGCGCACCGTATGCGCCCCGACCTTGCCGAGCAGCGGGATCGCCTCGGCCACCAACTTGGCGGCCTCGACGATGACACCTCCCATTTCCTGCATCAGCGGGTCGAATTCCTTCTTCTCGAACAGCCTTACCGTCTTGACGGTTTTGTGCATCATATCGATGGCATCATCCATCGACTGGATCAGGTCCTTGATGTCGCCGCGGTCGAAGGGCGTGATGAAGGAGCGGCGCACGGCCAGCAGCACTTCCGCGGTGATCTGATCGGCTTCGTTCTCGAGATCGATGATCGTCTGACACCAGCGGTCGATGTCGTTGCCCTGCAAAAGCTGCTGCAGTGCCTCGGCGCCACCGACCACGGTGCGGGAATGCCGCTCGAACAGGTCGAAGAAGCGATCTTCGCGCGGCAAAAGCTTGCGGAACCAGCCCAGCATGTTCGGTACTCCCGTCGTGTCCAGTCCACGACCCCGTCTCATCCACATAGCGCCGCATTCCATCGCCGGAAACAGTAAGCCGGCTGAAAGATGTGGATGCGGACGATTTACACACGCGGCTTGCGGCCGAAGACGATTTCCACGACGTTGCGCGCTACAATCGGACACAGCGTCCGTGACAGGCTCCCGACGGCATGATCGATAAGCTGGAATTCTTCATAGCACTTGCCAGGGAAGAACATTTCGGCCGGGCGGCGGAGGTGTGCGGCGTCACCCAACCGACGCTTTCGGCCGGCATCAAGCAGCTGGAAGGCCAGCTCGGCGTGATGCTGGTGCTGCGCGGCTCGCGCTTCCAGGGATTGACGCCGGAAGGCAAGCAGGTGTTGGTGTGGGCGCGCCGCATCGTCGGCGATAGCAGGACCATGCGCGAGGAGATGCGGGCGGCGCGCCACGGCCTGTCGGGGCGCATCCGCATCGCCGCGATCCCGACGGCGCTGGCCATGGTGGCGCGACTGACGACGCCGTTTCGGGCAAAGCATCCCGGCGTCACCTTCTCGGTGCTGTCGCGCACCTCGATCGAGGTGCTATCGCTGCTCGGCAATTTCGACATCGACGCCGGCATCACCTATCTCGACAACGAGCCGCTCGGACGCGTCACTAGCGTGCCGCTCTATGACGAGCGCTATCAGCTGATCACCGCGGTCGGGAACCCCTATTTCGACCGCGACAAAGTGACATGGGCGGAACTCAGCCAGCTGCCGCTCTGCCTGCTGACGCCGGACATGCAGAACCGCCGCATCATCGACCAGCATCTGGCCGAAGCCGGCGTGCAGGTGCGGCCGACATTGGAATCCAACTCGATGATCGTGCTGTTTTCGCATATCCGCACCGGCAAATGGTCGTCGATCATGCCGCTTAACCTTGCGGAAACCTTCGGTTTTTCCGAGCCGATCCGGGCGATCCCGATCGTCGAGCCGGATGCCAGCCACACGGTCGGGCTGGTGGCGGCGCGGCGCGAACCGCACACGCCGCTGGTCTCGGCGCTGTTGGACGAGGCAATGGCGCTGGCGGACGATTTCCACGGCCGCCGCTAGGCTAGACAATGCTGGTGAACGCGAACGATAGAAAATTTCTATCGAGCAACGGATCGGCTTTATTGATTTAGCGGGTTTCCTCTGATTTCCTAACCACTTAGCGGAATACCGCCACGACCAGGGAGGGCGCTGCATGACGATGCAGCTAGCAAGTACCGAGATCGCATCGCGCACGGCGGCGATCATCCACGAGCTGAAAGGCCTCGAAGGCCCGCTGTTGCCGATCCTGCACGGCATACAGGAAGAGTTCGGTTATGTGCCGCAGGACGCACTGCCGATCATCGCCGAGGTGCTGAACATCTCCAGGGCCGAGGTTCATGGCGTCGTCACCTTCTATCACGATTACCGCAGCCAGCCCGCCGGCCGCCATGTGCTGAAGCTCTGCCAGGCGGAAGCCTGCCAGTCGTTGGGCTCGGATGCGATTGCCGCCAAGCTCAAATCATTGCTGGGCATCGGTTTCCACGAGACAACCCGCGACGGTTCGGTGACACTGGAGCCGGTCTATTGCCTCGGCCTTTGCGCCTGCTCGCCGTCGGCAATGCTGGACGGGGAGGTGATCGGGCGGCTCGACGACGAAAAGCTCAACGAGATCGTTGCCGAGGTGCGCTCATGATCCCGCGTATCTATATTCCCGGCGATTCCGGCGCGCTGGCGCTCGGTGCGGAAAAGGTTGCCAAGGCGGTTCGTGCGGAATTGGCCGAGCGCGGCATCGAGGCCAAGATCGTGCGCAACGGCTCGCGCGGCGCCTATTTCCTCGAGCCTATGGTCGAGGTTGCGACAGCCACTGGCCGCGTCGCCTACGGGCCGGTGAAGCCATCCGACGTCAAAAGCCTGTTCGACTGCGGCTTCCTCACCGGGGGCCACCACAAGCGCTGGCTGGGCGCACCGGACAAGATCCCGTTCCTAGCAAGGCAGACACGGCTGACCTTTGCGCGCTGCGGCGTCACCGATCCGCTGTCGCTCGACCACTACAAGGCGCATGGCGGGCTGAAGGGCCTGCAGAATGCAGTGGCGATGACGCCGGCCGAGGTCGTCAAGCAGGTGACCGAGTCCGGGCTGCGCGGTCGCGGCGGCGCCGGCTTCCCGACCGGCATCAAATGGAAAACTGTGCTCGATACGTCGGCCGACCGCAAATACATCGTCTGCAATGCCGATGAAGGCGATTCCGGCACGTTCGCCGACCGCATGATCATGGAAGGCGACCCCTTCGTGCTGATCGAAGGCATGGCGATCGCCGGCATCGCCACCGGCGCGACCAAGGGCTTCATCTATATCCGCTCGGAATATCCGCATGCGGTGGCGGTGATGCAGAAGGCCGTCGAGATCGCCCGCAAGGCCGGCGTGCTCGGCGTCAATGTGCTCGGCTCGGCCAATTCATTCGACATGGAAGTGCGGGTCGGCGCCGGCGCCTATGTCTGCGGCGAGGAGACCGCGCTGCTCGACAGCCTCGAAGGCAAGCGCGGGCAGGTGCGGGCCAAGCCGCCGCTGCCGGCGCACAAGGGCCTGTTCGGCAAGCCGACGGTGATCAACAACGTCATCTCGCTGGCCTCGGTGCCGGTGATCATGGACAAGGGCGCTGCCTTCTACAAGGATTTCGGCATGGGCCGTTCACGCGGCACCATCCCGATCCAGATTGCCGGCAACGTCAAGTATCCCGGTCTCTACGAGGCGGCGTTCGGCATGACGCTGGGCGAGATCGTCGACGATATCGGCGGCGGCACGGCGACGGGACGCCCGGTCAAAGCGGTGCAGGTGGGTGGCCCGCTCGGCGCCTACTTCCCGCGCGCGCTGTTCGACACGCCGTTCGACTACGAAGCGTTTGCCGCCAAGGACGGGCTGATCGGCCATGCCGGCATCGTCGTTTTCGACGACAGCGCCGACATGCTGAAGCAGGCACGCTTTGCCATGGAATTCTGCGCCATCGAGAGCTGCGGCAAGTGCACGCCGTGCCGCATCGGCTCGACTCGCGGTGTCGAGGTGCTGGACAGGCTCGCCCAGAACGTCGAACCGGAAAAGCAGATCGCGCTGGTCACCGACCTTTGCAACACAATGAAGTTCGGCTCGCTTTGCGCTCTCGGCGGCTTCACCCCATATCCAGTGATGAGTGCACTCAACCATTTCCCGGACGACTTTCGGCCGACGCCGGTCGCCGAAGCAGCGGAATAGGAGCGGACAGCCATGAACGCGGCATTCGACATCAAATCGCTGGTCCAGGAAATCGACTACGGCACACCTGCCTCTGAAGCCGAGCAGCAAGTGACGCTGACGGTCGACGGCAAGTCGATAACAGTGCCGGCGGGGACCTCGATCATGCGCGCATCGATGGAAGCCGGCGTCGAAATCCCGAAACTCTGCGCCACCGACATGCTGGACTCGTTCGGCTCCTGCCGGGTCTGCCTCGTCGAGATCGACGGGCGCGGCGGCACGCCGGCTTCATGCACTACGCCGGTCGGCGAAGGCATGGTCGTGCATACGCAGACCGATCGGCTGAACGCCATTCGCCGCGGCGTGATGGAACTCTACGTCTCCGACCACCCGGCGGCGTGGGGCGAGAAGGCCGGCACCGGCGCCAGCGAGTTCGACAAGGTCGTCACGACGGTCGGCCTGACCGAGAACCGCTATGGCGTGGACGGCCGCAACCACGTCAAGCAGCAAAACGGCGTGGCGCCCGGCCATGGCTCGCTGACCATCGATTACATCGCCCGCGACGAATCGAACCCGTATTTCACCTATGATCCGACGCAGTGCATCGTCTGCTCGCGCTGCGTGCGGGCCTGCGAGGAGGTGCAGGGCACGTTCGCGCTGACCATCGAGGGCCGCGGCTTCGAATCCAGGGTCTCGGCCGGCATGCACGAGGCGTTCGTCGATTCCGAATGCGTGTCGTGCGGGGCCTGCGTGCAGGCCTGCCCGACCGATGCGCTGAGGGAAAAGACCGTGCTGGCGAAAGGCCTACCCGAGCGCTCGACCGTCACCACCTGCGCCTATTGCGGCGTCGGCTGCTCGTTCAAGGCCGAGGTCAAGGGCGACGAGGTCATCCGCATGATGCCCTACAAGGCAGGCAAGGCCAACCACGGCCACTCCTGCGTCAAGGGCCGCTTCGCCTATGGCTATGCGACGCACAAGGACCGGATCCTGAAGCCAATGATCCGCGAGAAGGTCAGTGATCCCTGGCGCGAAGTGTCGTGGGAAGAGGCGCTCACCCATACCGCCAACGAATTCCGCCGCATCCAGTACCAGTACGGCCGCACCTCGATCGGCGGCATCACCTCGTCGCGCTGCACCAACGAGGAGACCTACCTCGTCCAGAAGCTGGTCCGGCAGGGCTTCCGCAACAACAATGTCGATACCTGCGCCCGTGTCTGCCATTCGCCGACCGGCTATGGCCTCGGCCAGACCTTCGGCACCTCCGCCGGCACGCAGGACTTCGATTCGATCGAGCAGACGGACGTGATCCTGCTGATCGGCGCCAATCCGACCGATGCGCATCCGGTGTTCGCCTCGCGCATGAAGAAGCGCATGCGCGAGGGCGCCAAGCTGATCGTGCTCGATCCGCGCCGCACCGACATCGTGCGCTCGGCCCACGTCGAGGCGCAGTTCCATCTGCCGCTGAAGCCGGGCACCAACGTCGCCATGCTGACCGCACTTGCCCATGTCATCGTCACCGAGGGCCTGTTCGACGAGGCCTTCATCCGCGAGCGCTGCGACTGGGACGAGTTCCAGGACTGGGCATCGTTCGTGGCGCTGCCGGAAAACAGCCCGGAAGTGGTCGGCCAGCTTGCAAATGTCGATCCCGACGACATACGCGGCGCGGCGCGGCTCTATGCTCGCGGCGGCAACGGCGCGATCTATTACGGCCTCGGCGTGACCGAGCACAGCCAGGGCTCGACCACCGTCATCGCCATTGCCAACCTCGCCATGGCGACCGGCAATATCGGCCGGCCGGGCGTCGGCGTGAACCCGCTGCGCGGCCAGAACAATGTGCAGGGCTCCTGCGACATGGGCTCGTTCCCGCACGAGCTTCCCGGCTATCGCCACATTTCAGGCGACGCGGTGCGCGCCATCTATGAGAGCCTGTGGGGCGTCAAGCTCGACGACGAGCCCGGCCTGCGCATCCCCAATATGCTGGATGCGGCCGTCGACGGCTCGTTCAAGGGGCTCTATGTGCAGGGCGAGGACATCCTGCAGTCGGACCCCGACACCAAGCATGTCGCCGCCGGTCTCGCCGCGATGGAATGCGTCGTCGTGCACGACCTCTTCCTCAACGAGACGGCCAACTACGCGCATGTGTTCCTGCCCGGCTCGACGTTCCTCGAGAAGGACGGCACCTTCACCAATGCCGAGCGCCGCATCAACATGGTGCGCAAGGTAATGGAGCCGAAATGCGGCTATGCCGACTGGGAAGCGACGCAGGAGCTCGCCAAGGCGCTCGGCCTCGGCTGGAACTACACGCATCCGTCCCAGATCATGGACGAGATCGCCAAGACAACACCAAGTTTCGCCGGCGTTTCCTTCGACCTTCTCGACCGGGTGGGCTCGGTGCAGTGGCCCTGCAACGAGAAGTCGCCGGAAGGCACGCCGATCATGCATATCGGCGGCTTCGTGCGCGGCAAGGGCAAGTTCATCCGCACCGAATATGTCGCGACCGACGAAAGGACCGGACCGCGCTTCCCGCTGCTGCTGACCACCGGCCGCATCCTGTCGCAATACAATGTCGGCGCGCAGACCCGGCGCACCGACAACGTGGTCTGGCATAGCGAGGACCGGCTGGAGATCCATCCGCACGATGCCGAAAATCGCGGCCTGCGCGATGGCGACTGGGTGCGGCTGACCAGCCGCTCGGGCGAGACGACGCTGCGCGCGCTGATCACCGAGCGGGTGTCGCCGGGCGTCGTCTATACGACCTTCCACCATCCCGACACCCAGGCTAACGTCATCACCACCGACTTCTCCGACTGGGCGACCAACTGCCCGGAATACAAGGTGACCGCGGTGCAGGTGGGTGCATCCAACGGCCCGTCGGAATGGCAGCGCGACTATGACGAGCAGGCAAAGCAAAGCCGCCGCATCGCGAAGTTGGAAGCGGCGGAGTAGTCCTTGACCGCGCGCCGCAAAGCCATTGCGCAGATCTCGCGTCTCGCGCGCCGCGCCGGCGGCACTGCGGCCGCCAACCGCATGGTGCCGGAAGAGACGCCGGTGGCGTTCTCCTTTGCCGGCACCACGCATGCGGTGATGATGGCAAGCCCGGCTGATTTCGAGGATTTCGCGCTCGGCTTCTCGCTGACCGAAGGCATCATTGCCTCGCCGGACGAAATCGAAGCGATCGAGGTCGAGGATCACGGCGCCGGCATCGATATCCAGATCCGGCTGAAGGACCAGGCCAACACCCGCTTCGAAGCGCGTCGCAGACGCCTGGCCGGCCCGGTCGGCTGCGGGCTGTGCGGCATCGAATCGATCGAGGAGGCGATGCGCTCGGTAAACCCGGTCGGTGCGTCGCAACTTACACTTCAGGCCAATGACATCGTCCGCTCGGTCAAGCTTTTGTCGAAGCTGCAGCCGCTGCACGCCGAGACCGGTGCCGTCCACGCCGCCGGTTTTTACCTTCCCGGCAAGGGCATCGTCATGGCGCGCGAGGATGTCGGCCGCCATAACGCGCTGGACAAGCTGGCTGGCGCGCTGGCCAAAGCCGGTATCGACGGCAGGTCGGGGGCCGTCGTCGTCACGTCGCGCGTTTCGGTCGAGATGGTGCAGAAGACCGCGGCGATCGGCTCGGCCGTCATCATTGCCGTCTCGGCGCCGACCGCACTTGCCATCCGCACCGCGGACGATTCCGGCATGACGCTGGTGGCGCTGGTGCGCGGCGACGATTTCGATATTTTCACCCATCCTGACCGCGTGGTTTCCGGAGTTGCCAAGCATGTCGCATGACGAAGGCCACCTCATGAGCACCAGCGAAAAGCTGGTTCGCATGGCCAACCAGATTGCCGCCTTTTTCCACTCAAAGCCGCGCGAGCAAGGCATTGCCGGCGTCGCCGAGCACATCAACAAATTCTGGGAGCCGAGGATGCGCCGGCAATTGTTCGAGATGCTGGACAGCGGTGGCGAGGGGTTCAACGAGCTTGTCGTCGCGGCCGCGCCACACATCAAGCGGCCGGGCGCGCCGGAGGGCGCAGGTTTCAGCGTCGGCGGAGCGAACACCGAGACTGCCGCCGCGTCACAGAAGTAGGCGCCGCGGGCCCACATTCACACTCTCTGAAGTTTCATCTGCCGCAGGCCGCGCGCCTCTGCTATGATCCGGCGATAAGAAATCGTCGGGTCGGGCGGACAACTCGTGAGGCCGATCGAAACTCGATACGCGCTCAGTGGCGACGTGCGGATCGCCTATCAGGTGGTCGGCCAGGGATCGCTCGACCTCGTCTTCGTGCCGGGTTTCATTTCCAATCTCGACCTGCACTGGGAAGACGAGGGCTACACCCGGCTGTTGAAGCGGCTTTCCGCGTTCTCACGGCTGATCCTGTTCGACAAGCGCGGCACCGGCCTGTCCGACCGCGTCGATGTCCACCACCTGCCCAGCCTCGAAACCCGCATGGACGATGTACGCGCGGTGATGGATGCGACCGGCAGCGGCCGCGCCGCCTTGCTCGGCGCTTCGGAAGGCGCGCCGATGGCAATGCTGTTCGCCGCCACCTACCCGGAGCGGACGCGGGCGCTGGCGCTTTATGGCGGCTATGCGCATTTCCACAAATGGGTGATGCCGCCGGAACGCCTTGAGGCGTTCATCGCGACGGCGGAGACCGCATGGGGCACCGGCGCCACCCTGCCGCATTTCGCGCCCGGCCGTGTCGACGATCCGCGTTTCGCCACATGGTGGGCGCGCTTCGAGCGGCTGTCGGCGAGCCCGACCGCGGCAATCGCCCTAGCCCGCATGAATGCGGCTATCGACGTGCGCGGCGTGCTGGCGGCGATCAGCGCACCGACGCTGCTCATCCATCGCCGCAACGATGCGCGCGTCGACCCGGAGGCCAGCCGCTTCCTGGCAAGGAAGATCCCGAATTCGCGGCTGGTCGAGGTGGCCGGGCGCGACCACCCGATCTGGACCGGCGATATCGACCGGGTGGCCGATCTGATCGAGGAATTCCTGACCGGAGCGCGCGCCGTTGCCGAGGCCGAGCGCGTGCTGGCTGCACTGCTGGTCACCCGGATCTACGACACGGCGCGGCTTGGCGACCGCATGTGGAGCGAGCGCAGCCAGCGTTTTCAGGAAACATGGCGGCTTACGGTCGGGCGCCATGGCGGCCGCCCGGCCGGCACGCATGGCGAGCTGATGATGGCGCGTTTCGACGGCCCGGCGCGGGCCGTACGCTGCGCGGCGACGCTGCGCGACGCGGCGCAGGAGATCGGCGTCGCCAGCGCGCAGGGCGTGCATGTCGGCGAGGTCGAGTTGCGTGGGCCGCCGACGGGGTTGACGGCGCGCGTGACGATGCAGCTTGCCGCGCATGCCGGGCGCGGCGACATCCTCGCTTCGCGGCTGGTCGCCGACCTCGCCGCCGGTTCAGGCCTTCATTTCAATGACGCCGGGCGCATCGCGCTTGACGAGCTGGATGAACCGCTGGCGCTGGTGCAGGCGACCTCGGAACAGCATCTGGAGCCAGCCTGCCGGCCGAAGGCCAAGGCTGCTGCCGAGCCGGCCGCACTGACGGCGCGCGAAAGCGAGGTGGTGAACCTCATCGCCGATGGCAAGAGCAATGCCGCGATCGCCGCCGAACTCGGGCTGAGCGAACACACCGTCAAGCGTCACGTCGCCAATATTCTGCTCAAGCTGGACCTGCCGTCGCGGGCGGCGGCGGCGGCGTTCTCGGCCCGGCATGCTGGCCCGCACGGGCCATAGCAGCCATGGCGCTTTCGGGCGAAGCGGCCGGGCATGCGTAAGCGCTATCACTTCGTCCCATGCAGGCCAGGCGGATATCGCCGGGAAAGGCGCTGCGAAGGGAGGAATAAAATGCTGAAGTCGACACTCAAATCACTGGTGCTGGCGGCAGGCGTTGGCGCGCTGTTGGCGATCGTTCCTGCCAAGGCCGAAGACGCCTCGGCGACGGCTGCCTACAAGGACATCCAGGCAACGCTCGGCTCGGTACCGGACATGTTCAAGACGCTGCCGGATGTCGCCGTTGCCGGCGCCTGGGCCGAGATCAAGGGCGTGCAGCTCAACCCGAACACCGCGCTCGACGGCAAGACCAAGGAATTGATGGGCCTCGCCGTCGCCTCGCAGATCCCCTGCCAGTACTGCATCTATTTCCACACGCAGGCGACCAAGCTCAATGGCGCCAGCGACGAGGAGATCAAGGAGGCGGTGGCGATGGCGGCGATCGTGCGCCACTGGTCGACGATGCTCAACGGCAGCCAGGTCGATCTCGCCACTTTCAAGAAGCAGTCCGACGAGGTGTTCTCGGCCGTCAAGGCGAAGTCACAGTGAAGAAGCCACTGCCCGGCGGCGAGCGCCGGGCAGTGGCTGATCAAGCAACCACCCGATCCGAGAAAACGGGCCTATGGAGGAAAAAATGCTGACCAAGACACAGACGATAGACGGCGCTGCGATCAAGAAGGCGATTGAGGGCCGTGATGGAAAATTGCTGGCGAGCTTCTATGCCGACGACGCATTGGTGCGGGTGATCGACCGCAACAACCCGCCGAGCAAGCCGCGCGAAATCCGCGGGCGCGCTGCGATCACTACATTCTGGGACGACATTTGCAGTCGGGCGATGACCCACAAGGTCGACACCACCATTGCCGACGGCAACAACCTCGCCTTCACCCAGGCCTGCTCCTATCCGGACGGGACCAAGGTATTCTGCGCGGCGATGCTGGAGCTGAAGAACGGCCAGATCGCACGGCAGACCGTCGTGCAGGCCTGGGACGAATAAGGAGGCGGCGATGTTCAGTGCCAGATGGCAGATCGACGCCAAGTTCGGCCACAAGCAGACCGTGCTCGAACTGTTAAAGAATGGGAACGCGAGATCGGCTCGCTGGTCGGTGTCGACGACCTCAAGTTCCAGATCATGACCGGATCGATCGGCGCGCGGGAAGCGACGATCAAGTCCCACCAGCAGGTCGAAAGCCTCGCCCAATTGGAGGCCTTCTTCGCCAACATTGGCAAGATCGATGCGCACGCTAAATGGCGCAAGGAGATGGAGCCCTACCTCGTGTGGGGCACCAGCCTGTGGAACATCTACCGCATCGTGGAATAGCAGTCCGGCTTACTCCCTTCTCCCCGTCACTTACGGGGAGAAGGTGGCGGCAGCCGGATGAGGGGCAGCGCGACGTCTGCAGGAGAGCTCTACTCGCTCTCGCCTTCCAGCGCCGGCACCGACACGCCGGCAAGCTCGGCCGCGAGCAGCCGCGACGCACCGGCGCGTGCGATCCGCAGCATCAGCGCCTTGCGCGTCGCCGCTGCCATGCGGTGCTCGGGCGCATCGCGCAAAATCTCGGCACCGTAGCCGTCGGAGAGAATGAACCCGCACTCCTGCGGAAAAATTTCCGAAGGCACGCCGGGATGGGTGGCGAAGAAGAAGCGGTCGGAATGCAGCCGGTAGTCAGGCCATTTGCGGTCGACCCTGAAATCCTCGATCGAGGATTTGATTTCGATGATCCAGATGTCGCCCTGGCGGGTCAGCGCGACGAGATCGGCGCGCCGGCCGGTGGCCAGCGACAGTTCGGGCAAGACATGCGCGCCCATCTGCCTGAGCAGCCGCTGCACGCCACGCCTGACCAACATGGCGCGCTCCGACTGGCGGCCGTCGATGAGCGGATTGAGGGGTAGAGGTGAGATGATCGGCATGGCGGCACCATGCCAGATTTTGTTCACGGTTTGAACCCTGGTTTTGATGGGCGATTACCCACTTTACAAACACGGCGATGTGCATGATACCTTGAATCCACAGTAGGAATCCGGGTTATGAGTGTCCTTTTCGAGCCACACTTCCACAACGAAGCTGCTTTCGAACGGCTGGAGACGGGCAAGAAGGCCCGTTAGGCAAGGCTGAGTCACAATGAGCGTCGTGAGCGGCGTGGCGCTTGTACGTCTTCTGCTGAAGATCTATCGAGCCCGAACGGCCTGCCCATTCTCTTCGAGAGCATACAGGAATGGCTGGCAGAGCGCGCCCCCTTCCAACAACTTAACAGCGTCGAGGATAGCTTTGGCGGCAGCAAGCACCCGCAAATGTTTGTAGCCGGTGGTGGCTTCAACCATTTCCCTGAAGACGATTTTGCGGCCTACGTGATGTTGTTGCCTTGGCAAAACCCAGAAAACGTTGTGCTGGTGATCAAGCCCGAAGAAGGGCCTACCCGCGTCTTCAGGCCTTCCTGTTTGTAAAGTGCATAATTGCCTTTTGAGAAACGATAAAGGCCACAAGGCGGGCCGCTCGCGTTATGAATGCGTTTCCTACTGGTGAGGGGAGCTATGTTTTCGCGAGGCGTCGCGGTTGATCTAATATTCACCGCTGCAGGCCCGATAGTGGTCGCAGCATAATCAACAAGGTGGCGAAGCATGGTTACTGAGAATGCAAGTTTGACGGTCGAGCAGACCAGGCTCAACAGGATGCTCACGCGGGGCGTCGTATTTTCTGTTATTTGGCTAGCCGGTTTCGGGTCTTCTTATGCACTCTACCAAGGGCTTCTGGCGCGACGGATGATAAAAATGAATCCCGTGCTTCGGGGAAATGGCCGCGCCTGGTGGTGCATCATTGTGGGAGGGCTTGGGGCCGCAGCCTTATGTGCGATAGTTGGCGCCGGCATTTTCAACGCCATGACACAACCCTAGGTCACGCTGTAACACCGCCTGCCGATCGGGTGTTGGGTCATATTGATTTGCAGGTCCCGTTCAATGAGTGCTTCCGGCGTCATCCTCCCATCATTGGCCGTCATTTCCCGCCCGCAAGTCTAAAGCTTGCTGATTCATATCAGAATGCTCCTGTCCCGTCGCCGGGCCGCACCAGATATGGCAACTCAGACTTGCCATTGTCATCGACCCGGCCCTCAGCTAACCGGCATCATGCCCTCCAGGGCAATGATTCTCGTCTTTGCGCAGCGTTCGCGGATGGTTTTGAGGCGGCCGTATTCTGGAGAGTCGTACCATGCCAGGAGGGACGCCATGTCCGGGAATTCGACAATGACGAGGCGATGAGGTTCCCAATCGCCCTCCAGAACTTTGGTGGCTCCGCCGCGAGCGATATACCTCCCCCCGTAGCGGGCTTCGGTTGCCGGCACGTCCCGGCGGTATTCCTCGAAAACGGCGGCGTCGGTTATGTCGACATCAGCAATGAGATATGCGGCCATTGACCTTACTCCCGGAAAAAAAACATTGAAACAGGTCTATTAGCGGCCCCGCAACTAAGCCAGCGGTACTACGCCTCGGAAACGACTCGCGTTCTCCCGGATTGGGGCGCTTAACTGTCTTGGTGGGGGCAGCTCTGGGAGGAGACGAACCATGCCGATGTATCTCACGCGATTCAGCTACAGGCCCGAAACCTGGGCGCGCTTGATGGATAATCCCGAGGATAGACGCGAGGCTGCCCGTTCCTACATCGAGTCGGTCGGCGGAAAGCTGCACGGGTTCTGGTATGCCTTCGGAGAGTACGATGGCTGGAACCTATGGGAGGCGCCGGACAACGTGTCGATGGCATCCGTCATGCTGGCCATCGGTGCGGGAGGCGCGCTCAGCTCGTACCAGACCACCGTCCTGTTAAGTGTCGAAGAGACGATGGACGCGCTTGGCAAAGCGAAGTCGATCCGGTACCGCCCGCCGGGATCGTGACCGCCGCCCGCGCTTTGCGGAGTGTCGAAGGCTGGGGAACGCTTGCTCTCGGACGGCGCACGTTCCTAAACTTTTGCGCAAAAGAGTCCACTGCGGCTCTTGGCAGCGCCGGCAGCTTGCGCTTTCAATGTCGGCTACGGTGTTTTACGAGGAGCATTAGATGACGGAAGATGACGACCGGAAATCGGCGACGCCGGAGGAAATCCGCTCGGCCATCAGAGGCTGGGCGGTGCTTGGGGCAATTATCGTTGCCGTGTTTGGTGCGCCCTACGTCATGATCGATAGTTGAATGGCCAACGATCCTGGTCGCCCCGATGGATTGCCTGAAAAGATCGGTACGGTCCTTGGTGCATTGGTGGTGATCGGCACGTTCGGGCTTCTGGCCTGGACCGTGCTTCGCGGCGTCCTTTATTAAACCCGGCCTGTCTGGACTTTCCCTTGCGGCGGCCGCGTCTCAGGCCGATCTCCTCGTTGCGACGGATGATCTTGGCCGCAGGCCAGAGCGCCGGGCAGCGTCACCGACATCCATGAGTGATTTCCTCGGCTCGGGGTTCTTGTTCCTGGCCCCATTGATTTTGCAACATAATCCTGCGGGGGCTGTTGCCGAAATGCCATAGTCGCAGGTTTACCAGCATGCAAGCGCAAGGATATAGGCATCGCCCGCTTGGCAAGCAAAGCAAATGCCAGCATGAATGAAGATGAAAAAAGCGGCCGACTCGAGCCGCTGTTGTTTGGGCAGGCATCGGACCTTTTCATGCGCATGAAGTCACTTGCAATCGTCGCGGCCCTGGCGCTGTCGACGGCTGTCGCCGGTTGCAGCACCATCGGCTCGCAGATCTTCACCAACAACTACGGCGCGGTGACCGACGCCGGCTATCACCTGCCGCGCGTTCCGATCGAAAAGGTGCCGTTCAAATACCGCCGGCAGATCGTCGACTACGACACCAGGGAAAAGCCGGGCACCATCATCGTCGATACGCAGAACAAGTTCCTCTACTTCGTCATGGGCGACGGCGAAGCGATGCGCTACGGCATCGGCGTCGGCCGTGAGGGTTTCGAATGGCACGGCACCGCCCATATCGCGCTGAAGCGCGAATGGCCGACCTGGACACCGCCTTCGCAGATGATCAAGCGGCAGCCGGAGTTGGCCAAGTTTGCCGGTGGCATGGAGCCGGGGTTGAAGAACCCGCTCGGCGCGCGCGCCATGTACCTGTTCAACAAGGGCGGCGACATGGGTTATCGCCTGCATGGCAGCCCGGAATGGAATTCGATCGGCAAGGCGATGTCGTCGGGCTGCATCCGGCTGATGAACCAGGACATTATCGACCTCTACGACCGCACCTCGGTCGGCGCCAAGGTCATTGTGATATAAAACCCTTATACGCGGACCGTCTAGGCAACAACACAGACGTCGCAAACAGAAAACCGGGCACTTTGGCCCGGTTTTTTGTTGTCTATCGACGTTGACGATGGAACGTCGCGTCAGGAGACCTGTTCGACGTGCTGCACTTCCGGCACAAAGTGCCGGAGTAGGTTCTGGATGCCGTGCTTCAGCGTCGCGGTCGACGACGGGCAGCCGGCGCAGGCGCCCTTCATGTGCAGGAACACGGTGCCGTTCTCGAAGCCGCGGAAGGTGATGTCGCCGCCGTCCTGGGCCACCGCCGGGCGCACCCGCGTGTCGAGCAGCTCCTTGATGGTGACGACCAGCTCCTCGTCGGCCTTGTCGTAGAATTCGCCGGTCTGGCTGGTCTCGGCGGCGGGGCCGGCCTTGGCCATCACCGGCGCGCCGGACATGAAATGCTCCATGATGGCGCCGAGGATAGCCGGCTTCAGATGCTGCCAGTCGGGGCCGTCCTTGGTCACGGTGATGAAATCATAGCCGAAGAAGACGCCGGTGACGCCGGGGATTTCGAACAGCCGGCCGGCGAGCGGCGAAGCCGTCGCGGCGCTATCGGCATCGCGGAAATCGGCGGTGCCTTCATGCAGCACTTCCTTGCCGGGCAGGAATTTCAGCGTCGCCGGGTTTGGCGTCGACTCGGTCTGGATGAACATGGCCGTCTCCGTGCCCGTTTCGGGCAGCTAGTTTGGAATAATTCTAATTAGGCTTTATCCGCCCGACATTCAAGCGAAAGGCATCGCCGGCGGTAGCGGCAGGCGGAATGTTTTACCCCTGCCTTGCGCGAGGCGCGCTCAGGCGAGGCTGTCGATCTCCTCGTCCGACAGGTTCTGCGGCACCACCGTGACGGGAATCGGAAAGGCGGCGCCCTTGCCGGCGACCGCGCCGACCAGCGGCC
Organism: Mesorhizobium sp. M0437; assembly: GCF_040321335.1. Lineage (NCBI taxonomy): Bacteria > Pseudomonadati > Pseudomonadota > Alphaproteobacteria > Hyphomicrobiales > Phyllobacteriaceae > Mesorhizobium > Mesorhizobium sp. M0437. The sequence goes on along the minus strand of NZ_JAMYRK010000001.1, from coordinate 234,588 downwards.
CTGGGCCTTCCTTGCCGGCGCCTGCCGCCAGCACCAGAATGGCGATGTCCTGGTCTTCCTCGATCAGCTTGTGGATCTCTTCGGTAGGCTTGCCCTCGCGGACCACCAGTTCCGGCTCGATGCCGAGCTTCTGGCGCACCTTGTTGGCGTAGCTGTCCAGTGCGGCACGCGCCGTGGCGGTCGCCTCCTCGCGCATGATCTTCTCGACGCCCAGCCAGTGCTGGAAATCATCCGGCTCGATGACATAGAGCAGCACCAGCACGCCGCCCGTGCTTTGCGCCCGCTTCGAGGCGTAGGCGACGGCGCGCTCGCATTCGGGCGTATCGTCGATGATCGCCAGGAACTTGCGGCGATGACCGACTTCGCGGCTGAGGCGTTTGGAGACCATATTCACCCTGTTCGATGGTTTCGGCCGCAATCTGCCACCGCCACAGCCCGCCCGCAAGCGACCGGCGGCTGTGGCAATGCTGGTGCAGCTTAAAGCGCGATGCGTTCGACCAGCGACGCGCTTCAGGTTCCTGTTTTATGCATGTCGTTATCGCAAAACCGCTGCACACTTTTGCGCGACATGCATTAGCCTTGCAGCAGGCCGATAATGTCGCGCACGGTCTTCATGGTCGCTTCGGCCAATGTGCCGGCACGCTCGCCGCCATCGCGCAGCACCGCGTCGACATAGGCGCGGTCGCCGGAGATGCGGCGCATCTCGCCGGCGATCGGCGCCAGCTTTTCCACCGCAAGGTCGGCCAGCGCCGGCTTGAACACCGAAAACTGCTGGCCGCCATATTCCTTCAGCACCGCCTCTTTCGAGATTTCGGCGAGGCCGGCATAGATGCCGACGAGGTTTTCCGCTTCCGGCCGGCCGGCAAGCCCGTCCAGTTCGCCGGGCAAAGCCTCCGGGTCGGTCTTGGCCTTGCGGATTTTCTTCGAGATGGCGTCGGCATCGTCGGTCAGGTTGATGCGCGACAGGTCCGACGGATCGGATTTCGACATCTTCTTCGAACCGTCGCGCAGCGACATGATGCGCGCTGCCGGGCCGCCGATGACCGGCTCGGTCAGCGGGAAATAGCCGTTCACCGTCTCTTCGCCGACCTCCATTTCGACGCCGACGCCAAGCGCTGCGATGCGGTCCGAAAAGTCGTTGTTGAATTTCTGCGCGATGTCGCGGGTCAGCTCCAGATGCTGCTTCTGGTCGTCGCCGACCGGCACGTGGGTGGCGCGGTAGACGAGGATGTCGGCGGCCATCAGGGAGGGATAGGCGAGCAGGCCGAGCGAGGCGTTCTCGCGGTCCTTGCCGGCCTTGTCCTTGAACTGCGTCATGCGGTTCATCCAACCGATGCGCGCCACGCAGTTGAAGATCCAGGCAAGCTCGGCGTGCTGCATCACCCGCGACTGGTTGAAGACGATGTGTTTTTTCGGGTCGATGCCCGAGGCGAGAAACGCCGCGGTGATCGAACGCGTCTGGTCCTGAAGATCCTCATAGACGAGCTGTGCGGTCAGCGAATGCAGATCGACGACGCAATAGATACAGTCGGAGGTGTCCTGCAGGGCGACGAATTTCTTGATGGCGCCGAGATAATTGCCGAGATGCAGATTGCCGGTTGGCTGGACGCCGGAAAAAACGAGCGGTTTGAAGGGGGGCTGATCGGTCATGGTGTTTCCCTGGCTTGTGGAGGGCCGTTTCGCGCGCGGCGAAAGTCTTGCGACGGCGCGCTTATGGACGAGAGCGAGGAGACGATCAAGAGGGGCGTTGGCCAGGGCGCGCAGGCTTTGACGTCGGCCGAACAGAAGGCTGTTTGAGGGATGGCGCCGACCAGAAACAAAAACCCGCCTCGGTGGGCGGGTCGTTGGAGCCAATTAGCACCATACCGAAATTAATAGCATAGCTGCCGGCACAAAGCAAGAACAAAATTGGCGCTGATGAATTTTCCCCCTCACGGATCCGGAGATTGCTCCTTGACCGGCTGGGAGCCCTTGCGCCCGATATTGCGGCGGATCATGCCGAAATCGTCACCGCCGGTGGCGACGGCGGTGACGAAGTAAAGCAGCGCCCCGCCGGCGACGAGCGCTAGCAGCGTTACCGCCTTGATCACCAGCGGCGAGCCGGAGGCGAGCCTTGCGGCGAACCAGTGTTCGGCAAAATAGAGCGCCGCGGCCATCACCGCCGCCGACAGCACCAGCCGCGGGATCCGTTTCATGAGCGGCACGTCGCGGCCCCAATGGCCGCGTCGGATCAGCACGGCGAGCAGCATCGCCGCATTGACCCAGCCGGCGACAGCGGAGGCAACGGCAATGCCGGGCGCGCCCATCGTCGGAAACAGCGTCAGTGCCGTCGTAATGTTAACCGCCACCGAGATGGCGGCGAAAATCATCGGCGTGCGCGTGTCCTCGCGAGCGAAATAGCCTGGGGTGAACGCCTTGATCAGCACGAAGGCCGGCAGGCCGAGCCCGAAGATCGCCAGGATTGCCGCGACCGTCGGCGTCGAATTGTTGGCGGCAAAGGCGCCGCGCTCATAGACCAGCCGCACGATCGGCTCGGACATGACCAGCAGCGCGGCCGCCGCAGGCAAGGTCATGAAAAGGGTAAACTCGACCGAGCGGTTCTGCAGATTGGCGGCCTCGACCAGATTGCCCGATTTCAGCGCCCGCGACAGTTCCGGCAACAGCACGATGGCGACAGCGACGCCGACGACGCCCAGCGGCAGCTGGTAGACGCGGTCGGCATAGGCCAGCGACGACACCGCACTGTCCTGCGCCGATGCGATCGCCGTGCCGATCAGCTGGTTGATCTGGGTGATGCCGCCGGTGATCGCCGCCGGCAGCGCCAGGATCAGCAGCCGCTTGACGTTCGGCGTCATCTTCGGCCGCCGGAAGCCGATCGAAATGCCGGCATGGCGCACCGCCGCCCAGACGATCGCCAGCTGCACCAGGCCGGCCGCCAGCACGCCCCAAGCCAGGCCGAAACCAACGGTGCGGGCGTCCGAACCCTTGTACCAGGCATAGGCAAGCACGGCGATAAGGATGACGTTGAGGAACACCGGCGCCACCGCAGCGGCGAAATAGCGGCGCAGCGAATTCAGCATGCCGGCCATCATGGCGCCGAGCGACATGCAGATCAGGTAGGGGAACATGACGGTCGCCAGCGCCACCGTCGTCTCGAATTTTCCCGGCGTGTCGGCAAAGCCCGGCGCCACCAGATAGCGCACGATCAGCGGCATCGCCAGTTCCATGGCGATGGTCAGCGCCAGAAGCGCCGTGAACAAGACGCCGAACACCTCTTCGGAAAAGCGCTTGGCGCCGTCGGTGCCGTGTGTCTCGATCTCCTTGGCGAACAGCGGCACGAAGGCGGCATTGAAGGCGCCTTCGGCGAACAGCCGGCGAAAGGTGTTGGGAAACTGGAAGGCGGCGTTGAAGGCGTCGGCGATCGGCCCGGTGCCGAGTGCGGCAGCCATCAGCATCTCGCGGCCGAAACCGAGGGCGCGGCTCATCAGCGTGCCGGAAGCGACCGTGGCGAATTTCTTGACAAGGCTCATGCGCTTGAAGACTGCCTGTGCGATTGGGGCAAATGGAAGGTAACCGTCACTCGGCGGCCGTTTTGGTCTTGCCGCGCTCGGACGCCGTGCCCTCGAGCACCGCGATCAGCCTGTTGCGGATGGTCGCCGTACGCGACGGGCTGTCGATCTTCTGGCCGGTGAGATCGGTGACGTAGAACGTGTCGATGACTTTTTCGCCGAATGTGGTGATGTGGGCCGAGGCGATGTCGAGCGACAGGTCCGACAACATGCCGGTGATCTCCGACAGAAGGCCCGGCCTGTCCAGCCCCTCGACCTCGATCACCGAGAAACGGTTCGACAGCGTGTTGCGGATCTCGGCGCGTGGCGGAATACGGAAAACCTTGGCGCCGCGCCGCGGCTTGGTGCGCTTCTCGATCATTTCGGGCAGCCAGCTCTTGCCCGACAGCACGTCCTCGATCAGCCGGCCGACGCGCTCGGCACGGCGGCGCTCGTCCTCGTCGCGGTCGAACTCCCTCGAGATCAGGATGGTGTCGAGCGCGCGGCCGTCCGAGGTGGTGAAGATCTGCGCGTCGACGATGTTGCCGCCGGCCGCGGCACAGGCGCCGGCAATCACCGAGAGCAGGCGCGGATGGTCCTGCGCCAGCACGGTGATCTCGGTCACCGCCTCGAACTGGTGGGTTTTGACCATGGTGGCGAGCTTCTTGCCGGCGTGATCGGCCTCGCGGATGAATTCGGCATGGCGGAGCTGGTCGGGAAGATCGACCGCCAGCAGATAGTTCTCGTAGTGCTGGCCGACATAACGCTTGCGGGCCTTTTCCGGCCAGTCGGCAAGCGCCTCGGCCAGTTGTTCGCGCGCCGCCGCCGTCCGTTTGGCGCGCGACACCTCCGAAAACCCGCCGGTCAACAAAAGCTCGGTCTCGTAGTAGAGCGTACGCAGCAACTGGCCCTTCCAACCGTTCCAGACCCCAGGCCCGACGCCGCGGATATCGCAGACGGTAAGCACAAGCAGCATCTTCAGCCGTTCGACCGACTGCACGATGGCGGCAAAATCTTCGATCGTCTTGCGGTCGTTGAGATCGCGGGTCTGCGCCGTCATCGACATGACGAGGTGGTTCTCGACCAGCCAGGCGACCGTTTCGGTGTCGGCCGGCGACAGCCCCATATGCGGGCAGATGCGCCGGGCGATCCTGGCGCCGGCTTGCGAATGGTCCTCCGGCCTGCCCTTGGCGATGTCGTGCAGCAGCACGGCGACATAGAGCGCCTCGCGGCTCTTCTTCAGCCCCGGCATCAGCGAGTGGGCGAGTGGATGGATCTTTTCCCCGTCGCCGCGCTCGATCTCGGCCAGCACGCCGATGCAGCGGATGAGGTGCTCGTCCACCGTGTAGTGGTGGTACATCGAGAACTGCATCATGGCGACGATCTTGCCGAAGTCCGGGATCAGCTTGGCAAGCAGTCCGGCCTCGTTCATGCGCCGCAGATTGAGCTCGGCGTTGCGGTCCGAGGTCAACACATCGAGGAACAGCCGGTTGGCCTCCTCGTCGCGCCTGAGCGCCTTGCCGACGAGGCCGAGAGAGCGGGTCAAAAGCTTCAGCGCATCGGGGTGGAATTCCAGGCCATGCTTATCGGCAAACCAGAACAGCCTGAGCAGGTTAACCGGATCGCGCTCGAACACCTCGTCGTCGGCAATGTTGATGCGGTGGTTGTCGACGATGAAATCGGCCGTGCCGGCGAGCTTGCGCTTGCGGCGCGAAAAGGTGAGGAAGATGCGGTTGAAGCCCGGCACATGCTTGGCCTGCTCTTCTTCCAGCGCGGCGCAGAAAATGCGGGTCAGGTCGCCGACATCCTTGGCGACGAGGAAGTAGTGCTTCATGAATCGCTCGACCGCCGACAGGCCGGGATGGGTGGTGTAGCCCAGCCGCTCGGCAATATCGCGCTGGATATCGAAATGCAGCCGCTCCTCGGCCTTGCCGGTGAGGAAATGCATGTGGCAGCGCACCGCCCATAGAAAATCCTCGGCCTTCTGGAATTCCCTGTATTCGGCGTCGGTGAAGACGCCCTTGTCGACCAGTTCCTCGCCGGTGCGCACGCGGTAGAAATATTTGGCGATCCAGAACAGCGTCTGCAGGTCGCGCAGGCCGCCCTTGCCGTCCTTGACGTTGGGTTCGACCAGGTAACGGCTCTCGCCGGCCTTGGCGTGGCGCTCGTCGCGTTCGGCGAGCTTGGCCTGGACATATTCGGGGCCGGTGGTGCGCACCACCTCGTGGTCGAAGCGCTGCAAAAGCTCGTCATAGAGCTTTTGCTCGCCCCACAGGAAGCGCGCCTCCAGGATCGAGGTGCGGATGGTGATGTCGGTGCGCGACAGCCTGAGGCACTCGTCGATGTTGCGGGTGGCGTGGCCGACCTTCAGCCCGAGGTCCCACAGCATATAGAGCATGTATTCGACGATCTGCTCGCCCCAGGGCGTCTGCTTGTAGGGCAGCAGGAACAGCAGATCGATGTCGGACCCGGGCGCCAGCGTGCCGCGGCCATAGCCGCCGACGGCCACGACCGCCATGCGCTCGGCCGAAGACGGGTTTTTGACGCGATAGACATGGGTGGCGGCGAAATCGTAGAGCGCGCGGATGATCTCATCCATCAGATGCGACAGCCGGGCGGCGCAGGCGGTGCCGCTGCCATCGTCCATCAGCATGCGTTCGGCGACCGTGCGGCCGTCGGCGAGCCGGCTTTTGAGAAGCTTGAGGACGCCGCTGCGCGCGGCCTTGCCGGAGCCGTCGCCTGCCGTGGCCGCGGTCAGTTCGGTCATCTCGCGGCGCAAGGCTTCGCCGTCGATCAGTTCCTCGAGCTTCAGGGATATTCTTGCCATAAATGCCGTTCGGCCTCGCCGTTTCGGCGGCGTCTATAGCGCGTTTTCGCGGCGCTGGGTATGGGGCGGGCGGACGCGTTCTCCACGGCCGCCGACAGGACGATCGTCTCGCGCCCGCGGCCGGTTCGGTTAGGGCCTGGCCACGAAAAATCGAAATCGGCCCTTGACCTTCCAGTTACTGGAAGCACTACCTCCGCCGCAACATCGAATACAGGGGCTTTCGGCATGACGCATTCCGATCACCATCATCACGCCCATGGCAGCTGCTGCTCGGCAAAAGGCGCACCCTCTGCTGCGGACGCCGTCGTCCGCGATCCGGTCTGCGGCATGACCGTCGATCCGGCTGCCGGCAAGCCGACGGCCGAGCATGACGGCCATCGCTATCATTTCTGCAGCGAGAGCTGCCGCGCGAAATTCGTCGCCGAGCCGGAAAAATACCTGACCGCTAGCGATCCCGTCTGCGGCATGAGCGTCGATCGCGCCACGGCCAAGCACTTTTTGCGGCACGAGGGCCGGGGCTTCTATTTCTGCTCCGCCGCTTGCCAGGCGAAGTTCGAAGCCGAGCCGGCAAAGTATCTCGGCGACAGGCCGGCGCCGCGGGCGATGCCGAAAGGCACGCAATACACCTGCCCGATGCATCCGGAAATCATCCGCGACAAGCCCGGCTCCTGCCCGATCTGCGGCATGGCGCTGGAACCGATGGGCGTGCCGACCGGCGACGAGGGGCCTAACCCGGAACTGGTCGACTTCACCAGGCGCTTTTGGGTGAGCGCGGTGCTGTCCGTGCCGTTGCTGGTCATCGCGATGACGCCGATGCTCGGCCTGACGTTTCAGGCCTTCATCGACGACCGCGCGAAGGTCTGGCTGGAGCTGGCGCTGGCCAGCCCGGTGGTGCTGTGGGCGGCATTCCCGTTCTTCCACCGCGGCTGGGATTCGATCCTCAACCGCAGCCCCAATATGTGGACGCTGATTTCGCTCGGCGTCGGTGCCGCCTATCTCTACAGCGTCGTCGCCACGCTGTTTCCGGGCCTCTTTCCGCACCAGTTCCGCGGCCATGACGGCACCGTGCCGGTCTATTTCGAGGCGGCGGCGGTGATCGTCGCGCTGGTGTTCCTTGGCCAGGTGCTGGAATTGCGCGCCCGCGAGAAAACCGGCTCGGCGATCCGTGCGCTGCTCGACCTGGCGCCGAAGACGGCGCGGCTGATCGGCGCGGACGGTTCCGAAAACGACGTGCCGCTCGAAACCGTCAAGGCCGGCGACCGCTTGCGCATCCGCCCAGGCGATGCCGTGCCGGTCGACGGCATTGTGCTCGAAGGGCGCTCTTCCATCGACGAATCGATGATCACAGGCGAGCCGCTGCCGGTCGAAAAGACCGAAGGCGACAACCTCACCGGCGGCACGCTCAACAAGAACGGCTCGCTGATCATGCGCGCCGACAAAGTCGGCGCCGAGACGACGCTGGCGCGCATCGTCGAGCTTGTCGCCAAGGCGCAGCGGTCGCGCGCGCCGATCCAGGGGTTGGCCGACCGCGTCTCGTTCTACTTCGTCCCGGCCGTCGTGCTGGTCGCGATCATAGCGTTCGTCGCCTGGGCGATCGTCGGACCGGAACCCAGCCCGGTCTTTGCCATCGTCTCGGCGGTCTCGGTGCTGATCATCGCCTGTCCGTGTGCGCTCGGCCTTGCCACGCCAATGTCGATCATGACCGCCACCGGGCGCGGCGCGCATGCCGGCGTGCTGATCAAGGAAGCGGCGGCGCTCGAGCGCTTTGCCTCGGTCGATACGCTGATCGTCGACAAGACGGGAACGCTGACCGAAGGCCGGCCGCGACTGACCGATGTCGTTGCCGTCGAAGGCATGGCGCAAGACGAGCTGCTGGCGCTCGCCGCCGGGCTGGAAAAGGGCTCGGAGCATCCGCTGGCCGAGGCGATCGTCGAAGGCGCCCGCGAACGCGGCGTGAATATTCCCGATGCCGGCGGTTTCGAGGCCGTCACTGGCAAAGGCGTTTCCGGCACGGTTTCGGGACAGAAGGTGGCGCTCGGAAATGCTGCGATGATGGCCGATCTCGGCATCGACAGCACATCGGTCCAGGCCAGCGCCGAGGCGCTGCAGGCCGACGGCAAGACCGCGATGTTCGTTGCTGTCGGCAACCGGCTCGCCGGCCTCGTCGCCGTTGCCGACCCGATCAAGGCGACCACCGCCGAGGCGATCAAGGCGCTGCATGACAGCGGGCTGAAGATCGTCATGGCGACCGGCGACAACGAGCGCACCGCCAAGGCCATCGCAGCCAAGCTCGGCATCGACGCGGTGCGTGCCGGACTTTTGCCCGAACAGAAGAACGCGCTGGTCGAGGAATTGCGCGCCGGCGGTGCCGGCGTTGCCATGGCCGGCGACGGGGTCAACGATGCGCCAGCACTGGCCGCTGCCGATGTCGGCATCGCTATGGGCACCGGCGCCGATGTTGCGGTCGAAAGTGCGGGAATTACGCTGGTCAAGGGCGATCTCAACGGCATCGTCAGGGCGAGGACGCTGGCCCGCGCGACGATCCGCAACATCCGCCAGAACCTGTTTTTTGCTTTCCTCTACAATGTGCTCGGCGTGCCGGTTGCTGCCGGCGTGCTTTATCCGCTCACCGGCACGCTGCTGTCGCCGATGATTGCGGCGGCGGCGATGAGCCTGTCTTCGGTTTCGGTGATCGCCAACGCATTGCGGCTCAGGACGTTGAAACTCTGAGTAAAACTTCCAGATAGACCCTGTTCAAAAAAGGAGACGACGAATGACCTTGGCCAAGAAGATCGTGCTGTTGATGATGGCGGCGGGAATGCTGCTTGCCGTTTTCCTCGAAAGCGTTCCGGCACAAGCCGAGGAGATGAAGCACGACATGGTCGCAATGGGCGCGCAGAGCCCCTCGACCGAGGGCTACAAGGCGGCGATGGACAAGATGCATACCGACATGATGGCAATCGAATATTCCGGTAATGCCGACGTCGATTTCGCCCGCGGCATGATCCCGCATCACCAGGCGGCGATCGACATGGCCAAGGTCGAGCTCGCCAACGGCAAGGATCCGGAAATCCGCAAGCTGGCGGAAGCAGTGATCGCCGCGCAGCAAGCCGAGATCAAGCAGATGCAGGACTGGCTCGCTGCCCATCCGGTGAAGTAGGCGTCACGCTGTCGGGGAATCCGGGCGAGAGGCTTCACCTGGATTTCTGCTTCGCCTGGATTTCCCTTGGCGGCTATGGTGCTATCCGGGCCTCGGACTGGAGCATGCCATGCCTTCGACGATAAGAACGACCACCCTGCCCTGCGGCGAAGCCGTGCCGGTGCTCGGCCAGGGCACCTGGAAGATGGGCGAGGACGGCCGCCGCCGTGGCGACGAGGCCAATGCCCTGAAGCTCGGGCTGGATCTCGGCATGACGCTGATCGACACCGCCGAAATGTATGCCGGCGGCGGTGCCGAGGAGGTGGTGGCGGAGGCCATCGCCGGTCGCCGCGACGAGGTTTTCCTGGTCTCCAAGGTGCTGCCGTCCAATGCCTCACGCGCCGGCGTGAAACGGGCGTGCGAGAACAGCCTGAGGCATCTCGCCACCGACCGCATCGATCTCTATCTCTTGCATTGGCCGGGCAGCGTTCCTTTGATGGAAACGGTAGAGGCGTTCGAAGCGTTGAAGGCGGCCGGCAAGATCCGCCATTGGGGCGTCAGCAATTTCGATACCGATGAGATGGAAGAGCTGGTTCGGTTGCCGGCCGGCGGCAACGTCCAGACCAACCAGGTGCTCTACAATCTGTCGCAGCGCGGCGTCGAGTTCGACCTCGCCCCGTGGAGCCGGCAACGCGGCATGCCGCTGATGGCCTATTCGCCGGTCGATCAGGGGGTATTGGCGCGCACCGCCAGGTTAGATGCCATCGCCGCCCGCCACGGTGCGACGCCGGCGCAGATCGCTCTTGCCTGGGTGATGGCGCAGGACGGCGTGATTGCCATTCCGAAGGCCAGCCGCCCGGAGCATATCCGGCAGAATGTCGCGGCGTTGGACATCGAGCTCACGAGCGAAGATTTCGCCGAAATTGACCGCGCCTTCCCACCACCGAGGCGGAAGTCCGGCTTGGCGATGATTTGAGGGGTGGGGCGGAAGGCAAGCCAAAGCAGCGTTCCGTCACACCCCCCTCTGTCCTGCCGGACAGTCCGGCAGGACAGAGGGGGGGTGCCGTAGAGCGCTATCGGACGAGCACTACTTCTCAGCCATCCCCTTCAGCCGGTACAGCGCCTCCAGCGCTTCCCTTGGCGTCATCTCGTCGGGATTGATCTCCGCTAGCGCCAAACCCAGCCCATCACTCTTCGCCGGCTTCGACGCTTCCCGCTGCGCCGCCACGGAAAACAGCGGCAGGTCGTCGACCAGACGGTTGGCCTTGCCCGAGACCTCGCCGGCTTCGAGCTGGTGCAGCACTTCCTTGGCCCGGCCGACGACCGCTTCCGGCAGGCCGGCCAGCCGCGCTACCTGGACGCCGTAGGAACGGTCGGCCGCACCCTTGCCGACCTCGTGCAGGAAGACCACGTCGCCCTCCCATTCCTTGACCCGCATGGTGACGTTGGAGAGCCGCGGCAGTTTTCCGGCCAGCGCCGTCATCTCGTGGAAATGCGTGGCGAAGATCGCCCGGCAGCGGTTTTTCTCGTGCAGATATTCGACCGCCGCCCATGCGATCGACAGGCCGTCGAAAGTGGCGGTGCCGCGGCCGATCTCGTCGAGGATGACCAGTGCGCGTTCGCCTGCCTGGTTGAGGATCGCCGCCGTCTCGACCATCTCGACCATGAAGGTGGAGCGGCCGCGCGCCAGATCGTCGGAGGCGCCGACCCGCGAAAACAGCCGGTCGACGACGCCGATATGGGCTGATGCCGCAGGCACGAAGGAGCCGGTCTGGGCGAGGATGGCGATCAGCGCGTTTTGCCTGAGGAAGGTCGATTTGCCGCCCATATTGGGGCCGGTCAGCAGCCAGATCGCGCCGGCCTTGGCATCGCCTTGCGGCGACAGGTCGCAATCATTGGCGACGAACGGACCTTCGCCGGAACGCCGCAGCGCCTGTTCGACCACCGGGTGGCGTCCGCCCGCAATCTCGAAGGCAAGGCTCGCATCGACCAGCGGCCGGCACCAGGCCTCGCTCTCGGAAAGCAAGGCAAGTGCGGCCGAAACGTCGAGCACGGCGAGCGCTTCGGCGCCGGCGCGGATCCTGTCGGCCTGGCCGACGACTTCCGCCGTCAGCGCCTCGAAAGCGGCAAGCTCGATCGCCAGCGCCCGGTCGGCGGCATTTGCGATCTTCGATTCCAGCTCGGCGAGCTCGGTGGTGGTGAAGCGCATGGCGTTGGCCATGGTCTGGCGATGGATGAAGCGCGCCCTGGCGCCCTCGCTGCCGGTCATCAGCGCATGATGATTGGCGGTGACCTCGATATAGTAGCCGAGCACATTGTTGTGCCTGATCTTCAGCGAGCGGATGCCGGTCTCGTCGATCAGCGAACGCTCCAGCCCGGCGATCACCTTTCGCGACTCGTCGCGCAGTGCCCGCATCTCGTCGAGTTCGGCGTGGTAGCCGCCGCGGACGAAGCCGCCGTCGCGCCTGAGCAACGGCAGCTCGTCGCTGAGCGCCTGTGCCAGATGCGTCGCCAGATCACTGGGCAGTGCCTTGATAGCTCCCAACGCCGCGGTCAGTTCGGCCGGCAATGCGGTTTGGCCGAACAGTTCGGCGATGGCGCCGGCCGCTTCGAAACCGGCGCGCAGCGCGCCGAGGTCGCGCGGGCCGCCGCGGTTGAGCGCCAGCCTGGACAGCGCGCGCGGCATGTCGGCGACGCTCTTCAGGCTTGCCCGCACCGCCTGGCAGAGGCGCGTTTCGGAGCGGAATAACGACACCGAGTCCAGCCTTGCGGCGATTGCCGCCGGGTCCGTCAGCGGCGCCGTCAGCCGGTCGGCGAGCAGCCTTGCGCCGCCGCCGGTCACCGTGCGGTCGATCGCCTTGAACAGCGACCCGTCGCGGCTGCCGGACAGCGTGCGCAGCAGCTCCAGATTGGCGCGCGTCGCCGGGTCGATGAACAGCGTCGAACCCTGCTCCTCGCGCTGCGGCCGCGACAGCGGTGGCCGCTCGGCCTTCTGCGTCTTTTCGACATAGGCGATGACGCCCGAGATCGCCGACAGTTCGGCGCGCGAAAACGTGCCGAAACTATCCGGCGTTGCCACCTCGAAGAAGCGGGCGATGCGGCCGGCGGCCGAAGCCGAATCGAACAGCGACGGCGGCTGCGGGCTGGCGACGCGGCCGAGCACGTCGAAGACCGGTTTCAGCTCCGAGTCGTAAAACACCGGCTCGGCGACGATCAGCTCGCGCGGATCGACGCGGAAGACATCGGCGAGCAGCCGGTCGGCGGTGGTCTCGGCGACGCGGAAGACACCGGTCGAGATCTCGATCCAGGCCAAGGCGAAAGCGTGCTCTGCCCCGCCCTTGACTCGTCCCAGCGCCATCAGGAAACTCGATTCCGACGGCGCCAGCAGTCTGTCTTCGGTGATGGTGCCGGGTGTCACCAGCCGCACCACATCACGGCGCACCACCGATTTGCCGCCGCGCTTCTTGGCCTCGGCCGGATCCTCGATCTGCTCGCAGACGGCGACGCGGAACCCCTGACCGATCAGCTTCTGCAGATAATCGTCGGCGGCATGCACCGGCACGCCGCACATCGGGATGTCGAGCCCCTGGTGCTTGCCGCGCTTGGTCAGCACGATGCCGAGCGCCCGGCTTGCCTTTTCGGCGTCGTCGAAGAACAGCTCGTAGAAATCGCCCATGCGGTAGAACAGCAGCGAATCCGGGTTCGCCGCCTTGATCTCGATATACTGCTCCATCATCGGCGTCGCCGGCGCGAAGGCCGGCGTGGCGTTGTCGCTTCGAATGGGCGTCTCGTCGTTCAAGAAGCTGCTTCCAAAATTTTGCAAGCCATGCTTGGCGGTTTACAGCGGCGAAGTGTAGCCTTAATCCCGAACCTTCCACAAAAGAAAGCATGCGCACCCATCTCAAGCGGTGCCGTACGGGCGAGGAAACCGAAAGTACCATGGCCAAGAAAACCGAAAGCAACGGGCCCTCCGTCAGCGCCCAGGAGGCATTGGAATTCCATGCCATGGGCCGCCCCGGCAAGCTGGAGATCGTAGCCACAAAACCAATGGCGACGCAGCGCGATCTCAGCCTTGCCTATTCGCCGGGCGTCGCTGTGCCGGTTCTCGCCATCGCCGAGGACCCGAGCCGCGCCTTCGACTACACGGTTCGCGGCAACATGGTCGCCGTCATCTCCAACGGCACCGCCATCCTCGGCCTCGGCAATCTCGGCGCGCTGGCCTCGAAGCCGGTAATGGAAGGCAAGGCGGTGCTGTTCAAGCGCTTCGCCGATGTCGATTCCATCGACCTCGAGGTCGATACCGAGGATGCCGACGAATTCATCAACTGCGTGCGCTTTCTCGGCCCCTCCTTCGGCGGCATCAACCTCGAGGACATCAAGGCACCGGAGTGCTTCATCATCGAGCAGCGGCTGCGCGAGCTGATGGACATCCCGGTCTTCCATGACGACCAGCACGGCACCGCCATCATTTCGGCCGCCGGCCTGATCAACGCGCTGGAAATCACCGGCCGCGACATGAAGACCACGAAAATGGTCTGCAACGGCGCCGGCGCTGCCGGCATCGCCTGCATCGAACTGATGAAGGCGATGGGCTTTGCGCCAGAAAATATCATCCTGTGCGACACTAAGGGCGTCGTCTTCCAGGGTCGCACCGAAGGCATGAACCAGTGGAAGTCGGCGCACGCCGTGAAAACCGGCGCGCGCTCGCTGGCCGAGGCGCTGGACGGCGCCGACGTGTTCCTCGGCCTCTCGGCCAAGGGCACGCTGACCACCAGGATGGTGCAGTCGATGGCCAAAAACCCGATCATCTTCGCCATGGCCAATCCCGACCCCGAGATCACGCCGGAAGAAGTCGCCGAGATCCGCACCGACGCCATCATGGCGACGGGACGGTCCGACTATCCCAACCAGGTCAACAATGTGCTTGGCTTCCCCTACATCTTCCGCGGCGCGCTGGATGTGCGGGCGACCACCATCAACGACGACATGAAGATCGCCGCGGCCAAAGCGCTCGCCGAACTGGCGCGCCAGGACGTGCCCGACGACGTCGCCGCCGCCTACCAGGGCAACCGGCCGAAATTCGGCCCCAACTACATCATCCCGGTGCCGTTCGATCCGCGCCTGATATCGGCGATCCCGATCGCCGTCGCCAAGGCGGCGATGGACTCCGGCGTCGCGCGCAAGCCGATCCTCGATCTCGACCGTTACGCGCAGGAGCTTTCCGCCCGCCGCGACCCGATCGCCTCGACGCTGCAGCGCATCTACGACCGCGTCCGCCGCCAGCCCAAGCGCATCGTCTTTGCCGAGGGCGAGGAGGAGCAGGTGATGCGCGCCGCCGTCTCCTATGTGAACCAGCGGCTCGGCACCGCCATCCTGCTCGGACGCGACGACATCATCAAGGAAAACGCCAGGAACGCCGGCATCGACCTCGGCAAGCAAGGCATCGAGATCATCAATGCGCGGCTGTCGCGCCGCAACTCGATCTACACCGACTATCTCTACGAGCGCATGCAGCGCAAAGGCTTTCTGTTCCGCGACTGCCAGCGGTTGATCAATAACGACCGCAACCATTTCGCCGCCTGCATGGTGGCGCTGGGCGATGCCGACGGCATCGTCACCGGCGTTACCCGCAACTATTCGACGGCGCTCGACGACATCCGCCGCGTCATCGACGCAAGGCCCGGCCACTGCGTCATCGGCGTGTCGATCGTGCTGGCGCGGGGTCGCACCGTCCTCGTTGCCGATACCGCGGTGCACGACATGCCTGATGCCGTCGAGATCGCCGACATCGCCGAGGAGGCTGCCGGTTTTGCCCGCCGCATGGGCTACGAGCCGAGGCTCGCCATGCTCGCCTATTCAACCTTCGGCCATCCGCAGGGCGAGCGCTCCGAGCGCGTCCAGGAAGCGGTGCGCATCCTCGACAAGCGCCGCGTCGATTTCGAGTATGACGGCGAGATGGCCGCCGACGTGGCGCTCAACGCCCGCGCCATGGCGCAGTACCCGTTCATCAGGCTGACCGGCCCGGCCAACGTGCTGGTCATGCCGGCCTTCCACTCGGCCTCGATCTCGACCAAGATGCTGCAGGAGCTCGGCGGCTCGACCGTCATCGGCCCGCTGCTGGTCGGCCTGAACAAGCCGGTTCAGATCGTCTCGCTCAATGCCAAGGATTCGGACATCGTCAACATGGCAGCGATTGCGGCGTATAGCGCGGGGGCTTGAGGAGCGGGGGCAGCAGCAGCGCCTCTCCCTTCTCCCCCTGTGGGAGAAGGTGGCCGAGCGAAGCTCGGTCGGATGAGGGGTGTTCCAGCTTGGCACCGGCAGCACTCCATCCAGCACCCCTCAACCGTCTCGGCGCTGCGCGCCGATCCACCTTCTCCCACAGGGGGAGAAGGAAGAGATGCCGCTACAGAAGCCCCGCCTGCTCGGCCTCTCGGCGCAGATTCTGCCGTGGCCTTGGGCCGATCTGCTGGATGACCAGCCCGGCTGCCAGCGAGCCGAGATCGCCGCAATCCTTGAGGCTGCGGCCTTGCGTGTAGCCGTAGAGGAAGCCGGCGGCATAGAGGTCGCCGGCGCCGGTGGTGTCGACCAGCTCGCGGATCCTGGTCGCATTGATGGTCACGGTCTCGTCGCCGCGCACGATCACCGAGCCCTTTTCCGAGCGGGTAACGGCGGCGATCTTGCAATCCTTTCGGATCTGGGCCAGCGCCTCGTCGAAAGACGCGGTCTGGTAGAGCGACTTGATCTCGTGACTGTTGGCAAAGACGATATCGACGGTGCCGGAGCGCATCAGATCGAGGAATTCGTCGCGGTAGCGATCGACGCAGAACGAGTCCGACAATGTCATCGACACTTCGCGCCCGGCGGCGTGGGCGAGCTTAGCCGTCTGCCTGATCGCCTCCTTGGCGCGCGGCGGGTCCCACAGATAGCCCTCGAAATAGGTGACGGCGGCGCCCGACGCCTTGTCGGCCTCGACGTCCTCCGGGCCGAGCTCGACGCAGGCGCCGAGATAGGTGTTCATCGAGCGCTCGCCGTCCGGCGTGACGAAGATCATCGAGCGCGCTGTCGGCGGTTCGCCGTTAAGCGGCCTGGTGTCGAAGGCGACACCCTGGGCATGGATGTCATGCGCGTAGATTTCGCCGAGCGCGTCGTTGGAGACCTTGCCGAAGAAGGCGGCGCGACCGCCGAAGGAGGCCACGCCCGCCGCCGTGTTGCCGGCGCTGCCGCCCGAGGCTTCAATGGCCGGGCCCATGCGGCTGTAGAGCAGTTCGGCGCGCCTCGTGTCGATCAAATTCATTGCGCCCTTGATGATGCCGTTGGTCTCCAGGAACGCCTCGTCGCACTGGGCGATGATGTCGACGATGGCATTTCCGATACAAAGCACGTCATAGTCCGGCATCAATTCATGTCTCCGCCAAAAACCCACCGGCTTTCTGCCACGCCGGGCGCGGGCGGGTCTAGCGGTTTGATGCGGCTTTGCCTAGGCCGCGAGTTATAAATCCGGGCAGAACGCATGCTTCGTATCGCGCGGTTTGCGCTTGTCTCGCGACCTGTCTCCGCCTATCCCGAAATATCGCCCATGGGCCTCGTTTGACATGGAATTAGAAACGCCGTGATCCTCGACGCCGCCCGTGCCGCCTTGAGCCGGCTGTTCTCGCCCGAATTCCGTTCCGTGTTCCTGAAGACACTGGGGCTGACCTTGCTGGCGCTGGCGGCGCTGTGGTTCGGGATCAAGAGCCTGTTCGAATGGCTGGCCTGGCCGTGGATCGATGCATGGCTGCCCGCCCTACCCTCCTGGGCCGGATGGCTGGGCGCCGTCGTCGCCGGCATCGGCCTTGCGCTGGGCTTGGCGCTGCTCATCGCGCCGGTGACGGCGATCATCGCCGGCCTGTTCCTCGACGACGTCGCCGAAGTGGTCGAGCGCACCGATTATCCAAACGACCCGCCCGGCCGCGCCGTGCCGGCGTTGCGCTCGCTGGTGCTGGCGATCCGGTTTTTCGGCGTCGTCATCCTCGGCAACATCGTCGCCCTGCTGCTTCTGCTGGTGCCGGGCATCAACATCGCCGCCTTTTTCGTCGTCAACGGCTATCTGCTCGGGCGCGAGTTCTTCGAATTCGCCGCCATGCGCTTTCGCCCGGAGGCCGAGGCACGGGCGTTGCGCAGGAAATATGCGGGCACGGTGTTTCTCGCCGGGCTGCTCATTGCTGCTTTTCTTGCCGTGCCGCTGCTCAACCTTCTGACGCCGCTCTTCGCCGCCGCCATGATGGTGCACCTGCACAAGGCGATCTCGGCGCGGGAAGGGAGCTAGCGCAGCAGAAAGCCGCGCCCCAGTTCATCATCGTCCTCGACGATGAATTCGGCCCGCCCTGAATAATAGGCGCGGCCGCCGACGCGGGCGATGATGGCATCATGCGGCCCGGCCGTGGCCGTGCGTACGACCGCGCCGGAAAAGCGCGAGCCGGCAATGCTCTCGAACAGCCGCGTCCGGCCAATTTCGATCTGGCCCTTGGCGTGCATGGCCGCCAGCCGCGCGGTGACGCCGGAGCCGGTCGGCGAACGGTCGACCTCGGCTTCAGCGAAAACGCAGATGTTTTTGGTCGGCGTATCGGAGAACGCATCCTGTCCGTCGGTCAGGATTGTGCCGTAGAGAAAGGCGAGATCGGCATGGTCGGGATGCGACAGCGGCAATTCGGCCTTCAGCTTATCAGTCAGCGCGGTCGCTGCATCGACGAAATCGCGCACCCGGTTCCTGCCAAATTCCAGCCCGAACTGGCGGCAGTCGGCCAGTGCATAGAAGGCGCCGCCATAGGCGATGTCGAAGCCGACCGGACCATAGCCCGGCAGCTCGATCCGCTGGTCGCCGACGAACAGAAACGCCGGCACGCTTTCGAAGGACACCGCGCCGGCCTTGCCATCCCTTACCTCGACTGCAGTCGAAATCAGCCCGCATGGCGCCTCGATATTGACGGTCGACAGCGGCTCGCGTGGCGCCACCAGCCGCTCGTCGACGGCGTAGCGGCCGAGCGCGACGATGGCGTGGCCGCACATCGTCGAATAGCCCTCATTGTGCATGAACAGCACCGCGAGGTCGGCGCCCCGCAGGTCGGGCTCCACCAGCAGCGCGCCATACATGTCGTAATGGCCGCGCGGCTCGAACATCAGGATCTTTCTGAGATGATCGAGATGGTCGCGCACATACGCACGCTTTTCGAGGATCGTGCCCTTGGGAATATCGGGGTAGCCGCCGGTGACGATCCGCAGCGGCTCGCCGCCGGTGTGCATGTCCACGACCGTGAGCGTCATTTGCCGGACCCGACCTAGGCGGAAGGTTTGGCAAACAGCGCCTGCAGCTTGCCGAACGGCATGGCGGCGCGGGTGAAGCCGAAGGTGCCATCCTGCTGGATCTCGCGCGCCGCGGTCTCCAGCATCCCGAAGGCGAAATTGGTCAGCCATGGGCCGAGCGAGACGCGCTTTACCCCCGCCATGGCCAGGTCGGCGATGGTGAAGCCGGGCCCGGCCATGACGTTGACCGGCTTGGTCAGCGCCGAGCAGACGGTTCGCACCATCTCGATGTCGCCCAGCCCCGGTGCATAGAGCACGTCGGCGCCGGCCTTCTCGAAGGCCTGCAGCCGCTTGATCGTATCGTCGAGGTCGGGCTTGCCCCACAGGAAATTCTCGGCCCGCGCGGTGAAGACGAAATCGCGTTTCAGTGCCCGTGCCGCTTCCGCCGCCGCCGCGACGCGCTCGACGGCATGCGCAAAATCATAGATCGGCTTGTCGGGCTCGCCGGTATGGTCCTCGATCGAGCAGCCGGCGAGGCCAGCCGCCTCGGCGGCGAAGATGGTCTCGCCGGCACTTGTCGCGCTGTCGCCCTTGCCCTTTTCGAGGTCCGCCGAAACCGGCAGCCCGGTCGCCGCTGACACTTCACGGCAATGATGGATCATCGCCTCGAACGTCACCGCGCCGTCCGGCAGGCCGCGCGAAAAGGCAAAGCCGGCGCTGGTCGTGGCCAGCGCCTTGAAGCCGAATGAGGCCAAGAGCTTGGTCGTGCCGACGTCCCAGGAATTGGCCATGACGAAGATCGAGGCATGCAGGTCGCGAAAAATCTTGCCCTTGTCCATGGATGCTCCCCTCCAGTGCAGAATGTGAGGCAAATTCTAGCCCGGCGAAAGGCGCCGGGCAAACAAATGCGGTTGGCTCAGAAGCGTTTGGCGTTGTCATCTGCCAATCGATCCAGCGCGTCGGAATCCTTGACGTAGCGCGAAGCATTTTTGTCCCAATGATAGGTGACGGAGATGTCGCGCGAAGACGCCTCTGGCGGCGGCTGGCCGTCGCAGCTTTCTTCTCCCGGCAGCGTCGCGTCGGTCACCGTGACCTTGATGGCTGCATAGGGCTGGCCGTCGGCGATCACCTGGAACGCCGCATTCTGTGTCCTCCTATGAGTGCAGAGGTTTTCGTCGAACGTATAGATCATGTCGATCAGCTCGAACCTGTCGTTGCGGACCATGATCAGCGGCGTGATCCCATAGCCCTGGCTCGAATTGAAATGCATGCTCATGCTGATGATGGCGTCATCGCCGGGCCCGATCGACAGCTTGCCCGGATCGCGAAAGTAGGTGCTGCGGTCGACGGCGACATTGACCGCGTCGAGCAAGGCCGGCTTGCCGGTGATGTCGTAGAGTGCCAGCGCGGCATAGCCCTCGGCGCTGTCAGGCGAGTCGCCGAGGTCGAGCAGCATCGCCAGCCGGTCCTTGCCGCCGGCCTTGATGCCGAGCACGTCGCCGCTGGAAAGACCCGACGTCGCCGGCGGCGAGCCGTCGTAGTCCGGTCCAGCGACGTGGCGCATCTCGATCGGCATCGAACCTCGGAAAAAACCGTCCTTGTCCGCGGTCAGATCGGGAATGACCATCCTGGCGAGATCGAGATAGGTGACATCGCCGTGGCCGGGGACGGCGCTGCCGAGCTCCGGGAAACTGACGGCCTCCGCGCTGGCCGTCGTCCAAAGACAGGGCAGCAGCAGGCAGGCAAAGATGAAACGAAGCAGGGAGAAGGTCATGCGCGCGCGCTCGTTATCTCGGGCGCGCGCAAGCTAGAGCATTTTGCGACCAAGAGGAAACACCTGGCGTTGCCTCTATGTTGGCTTGGCTTGGCTCGCCAGGGTCTGCTGGA
The DNA here is from genome assembly GCF_040321335.1 of Mesorhizobium sp. M0437. Lineage (NCBI taxonomy): Bacteria > Pseudomonadati > Pseudomonadota > Alphaproteobacteria > Hyphomicrobiales > Phyllobacteriaceae > Mesorhizobium > Mesorhizobium sp. M0437. The sequence goes on along the minus strand of NZ_JAMYRK010000001.1, from coordinate 213,908 downwards.
AAACCGGCACCAGCTGATCCATGGCGGCTGCGAGCCACGCGCCGAGTTCGTCGGGCAGAGTGTCGTGAATCCAGACCAGGCGGCTCCGGCCCTCGCCCTCGGCAAAGACCTGCATGGAGGTATTATCGTGGGTGACCTCGTCGCCGAGCCATCCCCACACGATCCGCCGGCTATGCTCGTCGCGGGCGATGAGCCGCTCTCGCACAATCTTGCCGTCGGCGAAAGTAAGGGCCCGTACCGCGCCCTCATCCACCCGGCAGTCGACGAAAACGCCTGGGGCTATCCGTTGGGCGCCGCCCGCGAAGTCGCCCACCGTCGCCCAAACGCTGTCCGGTGAAGCATCTACGATGATTTCCCTGATTATCGAAGCCATGTTTCGCCTTCCCTTCGTTAACATGTATACAGACCTGTCTGCTATACAGTCAAGACATGTCCGCAGCCCGAATCAACGATCGTCCCGAAAGCCTTGCGCGTCGTCGCATCCTCGATACGGCGACCGCACTGTTTTCTCTGGAGGGGGTCCGTGCAGTCGGGATCGACCGCATCATCGCCGAGGCCGGCGTTGCCAAGGCGACGTTCTATCATCACTTCGCGGCCAAGGACGACCTCGTCCGCGCCTATATCGAGGAGCTCAGCAAGGGAGGACGGGCGGCAATCGCGAGCCTTGGCCGGCGGCCACCTCGCCAGATGATCCTTGCCATATTCGATCTCATCGCCGACGCGGCGGATCAGCCGGGCTACCGCGGCTGCCCGTTTCAGAACGCCGCTGCTGAATATCCGGACCCCAGCAGCCCGGTTCGCCAGGCGATCGATCAGCATCGTCACTGGAAGTGGGGCACCCTCAGGGACTTGCTGATCGCCGACGCAGATCCCGATCCGGACCGCACCGCGGACGCGCTAACGGTGGCGGCCGACGGCCTCCTTGTCGTCAGTCATCTCGACAGGCCGGCCAATCTGCGCAGTCTCATACGCGACACGGTCGACCGAGTACTTGGGGCGCCGCGCCCGGTCTGAGATCGGGCGCGCATGCAGGCTGTGCAAAGGCGATCAGTGGATCGGCACCAGCCCGGCCAGTTCACGCATGTCGTCGAACAGGATGCCGCCGGCTTCGATCAGCCCGTCGCGGTCGGAAAGCGGGTCGCCGTGGTAGGAATAGACGCGCATGCCGGCGGCGATGCCGGCTGCCGTGCCGGCGACGCTGTCCTCGATGACGATGCAGTCGGCGGGTGCGAAGCCCATCGTCGCTGCCGCATGCAGGAAGAGGTCGGGGAACGGCTTACCGCGCGAGACCATGGTCGAGCTGAACAGCGCATGCTCGAACAGCGGCAGCAGCCCGGTCTGACCGAGCGTGATGTGCATTTTCGATACCCGTGCCGACGAGGCGACGCAGGTGGCGATGCCGGCGGCGTGCACGGTTTCGATGAACTCGCGAACGTAGGGGATGGCCTCGACGCCATGCGCGAACAGGTCCGGCAGGCCGGCGTTCCAGCGCTCGACGAAATCGGCGCCGAGGCTGACGCCGGTCGCCTCGACTTCCTTCTGCACCGAGACCATGCTGCGGCCGGAGAAATTCTTCCGGCAATATTCGAAGCTGGCCGGAAAGCCGGCCGCGGTCAGCCATTCGGCGAGGCGCCGATTGGCCAGGTTCTCGGTGTCGACCAGAACCCCGTCGCAATCGAAGATGACGAGCTTGGGTATTTTCATCAGGCCGTGCCGGTCGATCCGAAGCCGCCCGAGCCGCGCGTTGTGCCGCCAGCCAATGTGCGCTCCTCGACGGTCGCCTGCGTCACCGGGGCGAAGACGATCTGGGCGATCCGCATGCCCCGCGTCACCGCGAAATCCTCGTCGCCGAGATTGATCAGCAGCACCTTGACCTCGCCGCGATAGTCACTGTCGATGGTGCCCGGCGTGTTGAGGCAGGTGAGCCCGTGCTTGAAGGCGAGGCCCGAACGCGGCCGGACCTGGCCTTCGACGCCCTCCGGAATTTCCAGGACCAGCCCGGTCGGCACCAGCGCGCGCTTTCCCGGCAGGATCAAGAGCGGCCTGTCGTCCGGGACGGCGGCGCGCAGGTCCATGCCGGCGGCGCCCGAGCTTTCATAGGCCGGAAGCGGCAAGCCCTCGCCATGCGGCAGCCTGACGAAGCCGACAGCCGGACCGATGACGGAGGTGGGATAAAGTGCTGCGCGCATGAGGCTGATCCTATCGTCGCGAACGCCGGCTCAGTCAACTCGGCGGCAATGCTATCAACGGCTTTCTTTCAGTGCGGTTCCGCCTCAGCGCAGTTCCATCGGAACGACCGTGGTCTCCTTGATCTCCTCCATGACGAAGGAGGCCGAAACGTCGGATAGTGCCACCTTGGCGATCAGCCGTTGATAGAGCCGGTCATACGCCTTCACATCGGCGACGCGGGCGCGCAGGACATAGTCGAGATCGCCGGACATGCGGTAAGCGCCGGTGATCTCGGCAAAGCCGGTCACCGCCGCCCGGAATCTTTGCAGCCAGTCGGGATCGTGGTTGGAGGTGCGGATCAGGATGAACACCGAAAGGCCGAGCCCAAGCTTGTCGGCATCGACCAGCGCCACCCGGCCGGTGATGACGCCGTCCTCCTCCAGCCGCTTCACCCGGCGCCAGCAGGCATTGCGCGACAGCGATATTCTTGCCGAGAGCTGGTCGACGGACAGCGTGCCGTCGCGTTGCAGCTCGGCCAGCAATCTCCGGTCTATTTCGTCGATTTCCGGCGCCATGTGGGATGTTTGTCCCAAAATTCAGCCTTTCACAAGGACAATTTGAGACCGATGAACCGAACACCCATGCCAGTATACTCATCGCCGGCTCTTCATGCCGGCAGGAGGGATCGACATGACCGCACGGCTCGCAAGACTTTTCACCTCTCACCCGGCCGCGGTCGGCGAGAGTTATTTCGGCCATATGGCTTTCGCCGCATGGTTCTCGTCGCGATTGTTCATGGCGGCCTTTGCCGCGCTCGTTCATGCTTTCTTGCCGTTTCTGTTCGAGACCACGGCAAGCGGCATCATCCGTGAGCTCTATGAGCGGACGCACAACAGAGGACGGTAAGCCGCAGAGGTACCGAGCGCAGCGAGGCCGCTGGACAGCGCCGACCCTCAACAGGCCCCGCAGCGCAATCCCGATCAAGCGCCGCCATCGTCGAATGCCGAGCCAGGCTTGTATCCACGCGCCAATCCGCCATTTTGAGGATCGCGGCGCGATAGCCCGGAGCATTCACCATGGATATCGTCTTTTCCTCGACCACCAAACTGGCCGCGGCCATCCGCGACCGTACGGTTTCCGCAATAGAGGTGCTGGACGAGCATCTGGCGCAGATCGACAGGCACAATAAGGCGGTCAATGCCGTCGTAACCCTCGATCGGGACGGTGCGCGGCAACGCGCCGTCAAAGCCGACGACGCGCAGGCGCGCGGCGAGGCCCTTGGGCCGCTGCATGGCGTGCCGTTCACACTGAAAGACACGCATGAAACCGCCGGCATGAGAACCACCGTCGGCTTCCCGGCCTTCGCCGACTATGCTCCGAGGGCAGACAGTCCGGTCGTTGCCCGGCTGAAGGCGGCAGGCGGCGTGCTGGTGGGCAAGACGAACGTGGCGACGATGCTCGGTGACTGGCAGTCTGACAATCCACTGTTCGGCCGCCCCGGCAACCCGGGCCACCCCCCCCCCCCCGCGGGGGGCGCCCGGGGCGGGGCGGCGGCGGTGCTCGGCACTGGTATGACGCCGTTCGAGGTCGGCACCGACATGCAGGATTCGATCCGGCTGCCGGCCGCCTTTTGTGGCGTCTACGGCCTCAAGCCGACCGAGCACCGCGTCTCGCTCGCCGGCGCCTTCCCCGACCCGGGCGGGGCGCCGCGCAGCGTGCGGCTGATGTCCTGCCTCGGACCGCTGGCGCGCAGCGTCGAGGACCTGGCACTGATCTACGGCCTCATTGCCGGGCCGGATGGAAGCGATACCGACCTTGCGCCGGTACCGGTCGAAACCATGCCGGAGCTGGATCTCAGAAATTTGCGCATTGCCGTCGCGCCGTCCTTTCCGGGCTTTCCGGTGGCCGGCGAGATCAGCGCGGCGGTCGAAAGTCTGGCAAAGGAGCTTCAGTCGGCAGGCGCCATCGTCGAGGATGCCAAATTGCCGAAGCTCGACCTGCACGACGACCTGGAGCAAGGCGGTGCGCTGATCGGCATGATGCTGGAGGCGGCCCAGCCCCAACCGCGGGAGAAGCCGACGCCGGTCTCGCGCTGGTTCGAGGCGCTCGCCCGCCGCGACCGCTCCATCCTGGCGTGGGAACGGTTCTTCGACGGCTGCGACGCCTTGCTGTGCCCGGTCGCCATGGCCACCGCCTTCCCGCATTGCGAGCCGGGAACGCCGATCGGGGTCGACGGCAAGACGCAAAGCTACTGGATGCTGCCGGCCTATGGCGCGGTGTTCAACTACAGCGGCCATCCGGCACTGTCGCTGCCCTGCGGACAAGATCGCGACGGCCTGCCCATCGGACTACAGCTTGTCGGCAAACGCTGGTCGGAGCGGCGCCTGCTCGGGATCGCCAGGGCAATCGAGCCGCTGGCCGGCGGCTTTCGCCGCCCGCCCGGTTATTGAGTAAACCGCGCCAGTCCGTAGGGATCAAGCAGCGGATCGCGCTCGCCGTCGAGGATTTCGCGGGCGGCGAACAGGGCGACGGCCGGCGCCAGCGTGATGCCGGAATGCATGACCGCAACATAGACGCCGCTCGTGCCTTCGGCGCGGCCTATGATCGGAAAGCCATCGACCGGGGTCGGCCGGTAGCCAATGGTGTGGAAATCGAGTTCCAGCCCATCCGCGCCGCGCAGCATCGCCTTCATCGCCGCAAACAGGTCGCGGGCGGTGGCCGGGGCATCCATGCCGGGATCGGCGCCGCCGAAATCCGAGCCGGCGATGACGCGGCCTTCCGCCGTCTGGCGCATATGCAGGCGGTCGCCGATCACCAGGCCGTTGAGCAGCTTTTCGTAGGGGCGCGAATGCACGATCAGGCCGGGCGGCGTTTCGATCGGCAGTTCTATCCCGGCTGTGGCAGCGATTGCCGGAGAGCCGGCTCCGGCCGCGATCACCACCTCGTCGGCAGCAATCCGCCCGCCGGATGTATCGACGCCGGCAAGCCTGCCGTTGGCTTGCACCAGAGCGGTCGCGGTCGTCCCGGCTACAATTCGCGCGCCGCGCCGTTCGGCGTCGGCCAGCAGTGCTTGCGTGGCGGCGACCGGCTCGGCAACGCCTTCCTCGGCGACATAAAGGGCGAAATCGGGAAGCTCGGTCAGATTGGGCTCGATGCGGGCCGCTCCGGCAAGGTCGACACGCTCGATGCCGTAGCCCCATGCGGAGTGCTCGGCCGCATAGGCTTCGAGTTCGGGACGTGGCAGGTCCCAGCACAGGCCGCCGCACCATTGCAACGGGATGCCGGGCACCTCGTTCGCCAGTCGCGTCCATTCGGCCATCGATCGAGTCCGTAGTCGGAAGTAAGGCTGCGGATTACCCCAGCTGGCATTGATCCAGGCAAAGGAATTCGGTGTCGCGACGCCGCCGGCGCCGCTGCCGGCAACGACCGTCACCTTTGCTCCAGCCCTGGTCAGGTGCCAGGCGATGGAGGCGCCGATGATACCGGCGCCGATGACGATCACTTCTTTCGCAGCTGTCATGCTTCACTCCTCGTTCCAACGCCACCACTGCGATGCCATTGCCCGTGGGTTCTGCCAAGAGCGAGCCATATCAAATGTGCCTCTTGACTTTAATACGTACGTACGTATTTTACCTGGCATGGCTAGACATTCACTTCGCGAAAAACTTCTCGACGCCGGTTTCAAAACCATCTGGAGCTCCGGCTATTCGGCCGCCGGCGTACGCGACATAGTCGCCGCGGCCGATGCCCGTCCGGGGTCCTTCACCAATCATTTTGCCTCCAAGGAGGCGTTCACCGGCGAGGTGCTGGACCGCTATTTCGCCTATGTGAGCGGTTTGGCGGAGCAGGCCCTTGCCCGGGACGGCACGCCCCCGGTCGGGCGCTTGCGCCGCTATCTCGAAATCATCACGTCGAAGCTGGAGGCGCATGATTGGGCACGGGGCTGCATGATCGGCAATCTCAGCCTCGAGACGGCGGCTCACAGTGAGGCGCTGAGGCTGCAACTCGTCGCCATCTTCGAACGCTGGCGCAAGCCCTTTGCCGAATGCATCGCCGAGGGCCAGGCGGCTGGCGACATCACCGACGCGTTCGATGCCGAGGACCTCGCCGATTTCCTGTTGAGTTCCTGGCAAGGCGCGATGCTGCGCATGAAGGTGGAGCGCAGTCCCGAACCGCTCGAGCGTTTCAAGAATATCGTCTTCAAAACAGTCTTCGTAAAAAAGGAGCTGATCCGATGAACCCGAAACTCGAAAAGCAGCAATCCCGCACAACGGTGCCGCGCTCGGAAGTCGCGGTACTCGATTCCACCATCTCCTATGTCGAGGCAGGTACTGCCGGTCCGACGGTGCTATTCCTGCACGGCAACCCGACGTCGTCCTACATCTGGCGCGACATCATCCCGCATGTGGCGCCGTTCGGCCGCTGCATTGCGCCCGACCTGATCGGCTATGGCCAATCCGGCAAGCCGGACATCGACTATCGCTTCTTCGACCACGTCCGCTATCTCGACGCCTTCATCGAGACGCTTGGCATCAGTGACGTGGTGGTCGTCGCGCAGGACTGGGGCACCGCGCTCGCCTTCCATCTCGCGGCCCAGCGGCCGCAGCGGATCCTCGGCCTCGCCTTCATGGAATTCATCCGCCCCTTCGAGAGTTGGGACGATTTTCACCAGCGTCCGCAGGCGCGCGAATTGTTCAAGGCAATGCGCACGCCTGGCGTCGGTGAGAAGCTTGTCCTGGAAGACAACGTCTTCGTCGAAAAGGTGCTTCCGGCTGCGGTGCTGCGCACGATGAGCGATGAGGAAATGGCCTCCTACCGGGCACCGTTCCCGACGCCGCAATCGCGCAAGCCGATCCTGCGGCTGCCGCGCGACCTGCCGATTGAAGGCCAGCCCGCCGATGTCGCTGCCATCAGCGAGCACGACCATCGGGCGCTCCGGCTCTCCTCCTACCCGAAGCTGCTTTTCTCAGGCGATCCGGGGGCCCTCGTCTCGCCGCATGCGGCACGGGAATTCGCGGCCGGCATGAAGAACTGCCGGTTGATCGATCTCGGACCCGGCGCGCATTATCTACAGGAGGACCATGCCGACAGGATCGGCGCCACAATTGCCGAGTGGATTCCGGAGGTGGCCTTCGAGAGCCGAGCGACCGAATCGGCCTGACGTCGGGACGTGAACCGGCGGCAGCCGGAGAGGTCGACAGCTTAGCTCTGCCGGTGCCAAGCGATGGAGGCGCCAATGATGCCGGATCCAATGACGATGATGTTCTTGCTCACGGCCGTGTACCTTCAAACGCCCAGGACTTCTTGCCCTCATTGCCACCATGCTACAGACTTACCAAGGGCGTTGCCGGGACCGCTCTCGAAGCGGGTCGATGACGATCGCCTCACTGGAAACGTTCAGCTCAATCACATGAGGGTCATTTGCGCCGCTGGATAAAAGGGTTGGTTTTTGCTGCAGCCGGAGCCGCCATTGTCTATGCCGTCTTCTTTGGCCCGCTGCCGTTCGTTCGATCTTGGTGGCAGGACGACAACTGGCTGGATCCTTTGCATAAACGCCATCGCATCGCTGACAGCCTGGTGCTGACTGGGTGGTTGGTTGGGAAATCGCGGGCAGAAGTCCTTGCGGCGCTCGGCGCGCCGCCTGAGACCGACAAGTTCTCCGATTGGAGCCTGGTCTATGTCCTTGGCCCGGAAAGGGGATTGCTTTCGATCGACTATGAATGGCTCGCCATCCGCACGGATGATGCCGGTTCGGTCACTGAAGCGGCTGTGATCCGTGACTGAACTCGCGGCCCGCAGTGATATTCGCATCATCTGGCATTGAGTGCGAAGGGTGTTTCCGTTCGACAGGCCGGAAAAGCGCTGCTAGAAGCCCGCGCCACAGACAGGATTCCATGAAATTGGCTGAAGACATCGAACAAGCGGTATCGCGCCGCCGCACTTTCGCGATCATTGCCCACCCCGACGCCGGCAAGACGACGCTCACCGAAAAACTGCTTTTGTTCGGCGGCGCCATCCAGCTTGCCGGCGAGGTCAAGGCCAAGAAGGACCGCATCCAGACCCGCTCGGACTGGATGAAGATCGAACGCGAGCGCGGCATTTCGGTGGTCACCTCGGTGATGACCTTCGAATACGAGGACACCGTCTTCAACCTGCTCGACACGCCCGGCCACGAGGATTTCGCCGACGACACCTATCGCACGCTGTCGGCGGTCGACAGCGCGGTCATGGTGATCGACGCCGCCAAGGGCATCGAGCCGCGCACGCTGAAACTGTTCGAGGTCTGCCGGCTGCGCGATATCCCGATCATCACCTTCGTCAACAAAATGGACCGCGAAAGCCGAGACCCATTCGACATCCTCGACGAGATCGAGCAGAAGCTGGCACTGGATACAGCGCCGATCACCTGGCCGATCGGCCGCGGCAAGACCTTTTCCGGGACCTACCATCTGGCGCTGAACGCGGTGCGCAAGGGCGACGCCGAAAAGGAGCGCACGCCGGTCAATGGACCCGATTCCAACCGCGTCGCCGGCCTGTTGCCGGAGAACGAGCGCGAGGCCTTCATCGAGGAGCTGGAGCTGGCGCGCGCGGCCTGTCGCCCGCTCGACCTCGATGCCTTCCGCGAGGGCCATCTGACCCCGGTCTATTTCGGCTCGGCGCTGCGCAATTACGGCGTGCGCGACCTGATCGAGGCACTCGGCGCCTATGGGCCGCCGCCGCGCGCGCAGGAGGCCGACAGCCGCAAGGTCGAGGCGACAGAGGACAAGATGACCTCCTTCGTCTTCAAGATCCAGGCCAATATGGACCCCAATCACCGCGACCGCATCGCTTTCGTCCGCGTCTGCTCCGGCAAGCTCGAGCGCGGCATGAAGGCCAAGCTGGTGCGCACGGGAAAACCGATGAGCCTGTCGGCACCGCAATTCTTCTTCGCCCGCACCCGCGTCACGGCCGACGAGGCGTTCGCCGGCGATGTCGTCGGCATCCCCAACCACGGCACGCTGCGCATCGGCGACACGCTGACCGAAGGCGAGGAGATCCTGTTTCGCGGCGTGCCGAATTTTGCGCCTGAAATCCTGCGCCGCGTTCGCCTCGGCGATGCCATGAAAGCCAAGAAGCTCAAGGAAGCACTGCACCAGATGGCCGAGGAAGGCGTCGTGCAATTGTTCTCGCCGGAGGACGGCTCGCCGGCCATCGTCGGTGTCGTCGGCGCCCTGCAGCTCGATGTCCTGAAAGAGCGGCTGAACTTCGAATACACCCTGCCGGTCGATTTCGAGATGTCGCGCTTTTCCGTCTGCCGCTGGATATCGGCCGACGACAGGGCCGAGCTCCAGCGCTTCATCGAGGCGCATCGCGGCGACATCGCCCGCGATCTCGACAACGATCCGGTGTTCCTCGCCCAGCACGCCTTCTCGCTCAACTACGAGGCCGAGCGCTGGAAGGCGATCCGCTTCACCGCGGTCAAGGATTATCAGGTCCGCGACAGGGCGGCTTGAGCTGTTGGTTTTCCCTTCTCCCCTTGTGGGAGAAGGTGTCGCCGAAGGCGACGGATGAGGGGTGTTCCAGAAAACACCAACGTCTCATTCCGTCCCACACCCCTCAACCGTCTCGGCGCTTCGCGCCGATCCACCTTCTCCCACAGGGGGAGAAGGCAAGATCGCGTTCCATTCACCCCTTGGCTGCCTCTTCGATCTTGGCGATGTCGATCTTGCTCATCTGCATCATCGCCTGCATCACGCGGCCAGCCTTTTCCGTGTCGGGGTCCAGCAGCAGCCTGGGCAGCTGTTCGGGAACGACCTGCCAGGAGAGGCCGAATCTGTCCTTCAGCCAGCTGCACTGGCTGGGCTGGCCACCGCCCGCGATGAGCCTGTCCCAGAAATAGTCGACCTCTTCCTGCGTCTTGCAGTCGATGGAGAGCGAGACTGCCTGGGTGAACTTGAATTGCGGGCCGCCGTTGAGCGCCTGGAACTGAACGCCGTCGAGCTCGAATGAGACCATCAGCACCTTGCCCTCATTATCGCCGCTGCCCTTGGGCCAGCGCATCACGCTCAGCACCTTCGAATTCTTGAAGATGGAGATGTAATGGTTCATGGCCTCCTCGGCCTGGTCGTCGAACCACAGGCAGGGGGTGATCTTTTGCATTCGCTTGCTCCTCGGGCTGGTTTTGGCTTGTTTCGCTCGCAAACGGCCGGCTGGCAATTGATGCCCGGTCCGCCGTCTGCTCAAGGACGCTCGAGCAAACCACGATCCGACAGCGCTTCTGACTTTTTTACGGCCTGGACCGGCTGCGTCTTTGGCTGGCCGCTCGTTCCGCACCCTGGCGCAGCGCAAAATTGTGGCCAGACCAGAGTGTGCCGTCTATAAGGCCTGCGGCTCAATTCCGGTTTTCCGCACCTTTGGGCGCGACGCAGACAGCAAGGACAGTTCAATGCCCGCCTACCGTTCCCGCACCACCACCCATGGCCGCAACATGGCCGGCGCCCGCGGCCTGTGGCGCGCTACCGGCATGAAGGATTCGGATTTCGGCAAGCCGATCATTGCCGTGGTCAATTCCTTCACCCAATTCGTGCCGGGCCATGTCCATTTGAAGGATCTCGGCCAGCTGGTTGCCCGCGAGATCGAAAAAGCCGGCGGCGTTGCCAAGGAGTTCAACACCATTGCCGTCGATGACGGCATCGCCATGGGCCATGACGGCATGCTCTATTCGCTGCCGTCGCGCGAATTGATCGCCGACTCGGTCGAATACATGGTCAACGCGCACTGCGCCGACGCGATGGTCTGCATCTCGAATTGCGACAAGATCACGCCCGGCATGCTGATGGCGTCGCTGCGCCTCAACATCCCGACCGTCTTCGTCTCCGGCGGGCCGATGGAGGCCGGCAAGGTGGTGCTCGCCGGCAAGACCCAGGCGCTTGACCTGGTCGACGCTATGGTCGCAGCCGCCGACGACAAGGTGTCCGACGAGGACGTCAGGATCATCGAGCGCTCGGCCTGTCCGACCTGTGGCTCCTGCTCCGGCATGTTCACCGCCAATTCGATGAACTGCCTGACCGAGGCGCTCGGCCTCTCGCTGCCCGGCAACGGCTCGACGTTGGCCACGCATGCCGACCGCAAGCGGCTGTTTGTCGAGGCCGGTCATCTGATCGTCGATCTCGCCCAGCGCTATTACGAGCAGGACGATGACACCGCGCTGCCGCGCAGCATCGCCTCGAAGGGCGCCTTCGAGAACGCCATGACGCTCGACATCGCCATGGGCGGCTCGACTAACACGGTCCTGCACATCCTCGCCGCAGCACATGAGGGCGAGGTCGACTTCACCATGGAGGACATCGACCGGCTGTCGCGGCGGGTGCCGGTGCTGTGCAAGGTGGCTCCGGCCAAGGCTGACGTCCACATGGAGGATGTCCATCGCGCCGGCGGCATCATGGCCATCCTCGGCCAGTTGGATAGCGCCGGGCTGATCAACCGCGACCTGCCGACGGTGCACGCCGCAAGCCTCGGCGAAGCGCTCGATCATTGGGATATTTCGCGCACCACCAGCCAGAATGTCCGCGATTTCTTCCTGGCGGCACCCGGCGGCGTGCCGACGCAAGTCGCGTTCAGCCAGGACCGCCGCTGGGACGATCTCGATCTCGACCGCGAGAAGGGCGTCATCCGCTCGGCCGAACATCCTTTCTCCAGGGATGGCGGCCTTGCCGTGCTGAAAGGCAATCTGGCACTCGATGGCTGCATCGTGAAGACGGCGGGCGTCGATGAATCGATCCTGAAATTCACCGGCCCGGCAAGAGTGTTCGAAAGTCAGGACGCCAGCGTCAAGGCGATCCTGTCGAACGAGATCAAGGCCGGCGATGTCGTCGTCATTCGCTATGAAGGGCCACGCGGCGGACCCGGCATGCAGGAAATGCTCTACCCGACCAGCTATTTGAAGTCGAAAGGCCTCGGCAAAGCCTGCGCACTGATCACCGACGGTCGTTTTTCCGGCGGCACCTCCGGCCTGTCGATCGGCCATGTCTCGCCGGAAGCCGCGGAAGGCGGTCTGATCGGGCTGGTCAGGGAAGGCGACACGATCGAGATCGATATCCCCAACCGCACCATCAGGCTTGCTGTCGACGACGCCGAACTCATCGCCCGTCGCGCCGCGATGGAGGCCAGGGGAACGGCTGCCTGGAAGCCCGAAGAAAAGCGCAAGCGCAAGGTGACGACGGCCTTGCGCGCCTATGCGGCGATGGCGACAAGTGCCGCCAAGGGGGCGGTGCGGTACGTGCCGGAATAGAGGCTTTTCCTTCTCCCTTTGTGGGAGAAGGTGGATTGGCGCGCAGCGCCAAGACGGTTGAGGGGTGCTGGACGGAGTGCCGCCGGCGCCAAGCTGGAACACCCCTCGTCTGGCCGCTTCGCGGCCACCTTCTTCCACAAGGGAAGAAGGGAAGGGCCGCGCCTGAAGGTTCCGCCTTGCGGCAGCACGCTGCATGGAAAGAAACGGCTTTTTTGAACGAGGTGGCGCTAGATGGATTTTGACCTTGTGGTGCGCGGCGGGACGCTGCCCGACGGCAGGATCGCGGATATCGGCATCGTCGGCGAAACGATCGCAGCGATAGAGCCCGAGCTGAACGTCAGCGCCGGCACGGCGATCGATGCCCATGGCAATCTGGTCTCGCCGCCCTTCGTCGATCCGCATTTCCATATGGACGCCACGCTTTCGCTCGGCATTCCGCGCATCAATGTCTCGGGCACGCTGCTCGAAGGCATCTCGCTTTGGGGCGAGTTGAAGCCGCTTCTGACCCACGAAGCGGTGCGCGACCGTGCGCTCGCCTATTGCGACTGGGCGGTGTCGATGGGCCTGCTCGCCATCCGCACCCATGTCGATGTTTGCGACGACCGCCTGCTGGCGGTCGAGGCGCTGCTCGACGTGAAGAAGACGGTTGGCCCCTATATCGACCTGCAGCTGGTCGCCTTCCCGCAGGACGGGTTTTACCGCTCGCCGACGGCGCGCGACAACACCATCCGGGCGCTCGACATAGGCGTCGATGTCGTCGGCGGCATTCCGCATTTCGAGCGCACAATGGCCGACGGCACGCGCTCCGTCACCGAGCTCTGCGAAATCGCGGCGAAGCGCGGCCTTATGGTCGACTTGCATTGCGACGAGACCGACGATCCGCTGTCGCGCCACATCGAGCAGCTTGCCTATGAGACGCAGCGGCTCGGGTTGCAGGGCAGAGTGGCCGGCTCGCACCTGACATCGATGCATTCGATGGATAATTACTACGTTTCGAAGCTATTGCCGCTGATTGCCGAGGCCGGCGTTTCGGCGATCCCCAATCCGCTGATCAACATCATGCTGCAGGGCCGCCACGACACCTTTCCCAAGCGCCGCGGACTGACGCGGGTCAAGGAGATGCTGGCGCAAGGCATCCGCGTCGGCTGGGGCCAGGATTGCGTGCTCGACCCCTGGTATTCGCTGGGCACCGCAGACATGCTCGACGTCGCCTTCATGGGCCTGCATGTCGCGCAGATGTCGAGCCCGGCCGAGATGGCGCGCTGCTTCGATATGGTCACCAACGTCAATGCCGCCATCATGGGCCTCGACCACCTTGGCCTGGCGGTCGGCAAGCGCGCCAGCCTGGTCGTTCTCGATGCCGGCAACCCAGTCGAGGCCCTGCGGCTGCGCCCAGAGCGCCTCTGCGTCATCGCCAGGGGCAAGGTGGTGGCCGAGCGCAGCCGGCAGGACACGCGGCTTTCGATCGCCGGAAGGCCGGGCACGGTGAACCGGCGCCACGCTTAAAGCGCGTCGCGTTTGAACGGACCCACGCGACGCGCTTTAAGGTCTTGTTTTTAAGCGTGTCGTTATCGCAAAACCGCTGCACACTTTTGCGCGACATGCATTAGTCCAGCCGATTTCCGGCGCTGGTCTTACCGAATTCTCGATTTTCGCCTCGTCATGGCCGCAGCTTGCGACTACGACGCGGGTCACCGTACCCCACGGCGAGGAACCGGTAACGGAATGGCGCGGCCCGCAGCCCAGTGCTCAACGATCATGAACGTGCTGCTGGCCGGCATCCTGCTGATGCTCGCCGGCGACTTCCTGTTTGCGCTGAACGACGCGATGGGCAAGTGGCTGGTCGCCAGTTTTTCCGTCGGCCAGGTCGTGCTGATCCGCTCGATCGGCGCGTTTTTCATACTCGGGCCGATGATTGCACATCAGGGTGCGGCCAAGCTGTTTCGCATGGAGCGGCCGGAGCTGCAGCTGCTTCGCGTGGTGATGACGACGCTCGACACGGCGCTGTTCTACGCGGCGGTCGTCTATCTGCCGCTCGCCGATGTGATGAGTTTTTACATGGCCGGGCCGATCTATGTCGCGGCGCTGTCGCACTTCCTGCTCGGCGAAAGGGTCGGCTGGCGCCGCTGGGCGGCTATCCTGGTCGGTTTCTGCGGCGTGCTGATCATGCTGAAGCCGTCCTCGGCCGCGTTCTCGCTGTCGTCGATGTTCGCGCTCGCCGGCAGCATTTCCTTTGCCTTCGCCATCATCCTCAATCGGCGGCTGCGCGGCACCAGCGACACCTCGCTGGTCACCTGGCAAACCATCGGCACGCTGCTGGTCGGCGCTGCGTTGACCCTCGGTAGCTGGAAGACGCCGTCCTCGCTCGATTTCGGCGCCATGCTGCTTCTCGGCATCGTCTCCTGCGGCGCGCATCTGATGATCACCAGGGCGTTGAAGCTGGCGCCGGCCTCGACCTTGGCGCCGCTGCATTACAGCCTGCTGTTGTGGGCAGTGGTCTTCGGCCTCGCCTTCTTCGGCGATGTGCCTGGGCCGCGCATCCTGATCGGCTCGGCCATCGTCGTGCTGGCCGGCCTGTTCATCTTCCACCGCCAGAAGGTGGTCGATTCCGTGCCGCCGGAAAATGTGCCGAAGGGCGTGAATTAACTCCGGCGCACTGCCGCGAGATGCCGCGAAAATTCCGGCGTCTCCATCAGCGCCTTGCAGCGCACAAACCGGCCGTCGGCATAGGCGCGAAAGTCGTCGGCCGGATTTTTGTTGGCAAGCTGGATCAAGCCCCAGAGCGTCCACAACAGGTCGCACATCGCCTTGTAGATGACGATGCGGCCGCGCTCCGCCGGTCTCGGCTCGCCGCCGAAATAGGCGCGCATCATTTCTTCGTCCTGGGCCTCGTCGAATTGCCCTTCGACCGAGAGGTCGCCGAGATCCCAGAGCGGATCGTTCATGCCGGAATATTCCCAGTCGACGATCCACATCCTGTCGCCCGTATCAAGAAAGTTCTCGCATAGCGGGTCGCAATGGCAGGCGACGATCGGCAGAGATTGAGCCGCAAGTGCTGAGCGCACTGCCTCCGCCTCGCGGACCACATCGTGGTAGCCGGCAGGCAGGGCGACGTCCCTGGTTGACAGCACTTTCAGATAATCGTCGATCATCGCAAACAGCTCGAAGCGGAAGGGGAACACCGCGCCGGATGTGTGCAGTCTGCGAAAGGCCTTGCCGGCGCGTGCCGGGCTGCCCGGCCGAGTCTTGAACTTTTCCGGTGACATCGTCTCGGCACCGGCAACGAAGCGGGTCACCAGCACGCCGGTCTCGGCATCGACATGCAGCACATCGGGACTGACGCCGGCCTTCGCCGCTTCCCGCGCCGCCACTGCCTCGTTGGCACGGTTGATGTATTCCTTGGTACCCTTGCCGGGGATACGCAGGCAGAAATCCTTACCCCTGAAGACGAGGTTGGTGAGACCGCCGAGCCGTTCCAGAGGGCCGTCATAGCCGGCCAGCATCGGAATGGCCGCAAGTGCCGCGCGCGCCCGGTCGTCCGCCATGGATTTCGCTCCTTTCCCCGTATTATTGGGACGACGACGGTTCCACAGTTTTCGCCGTTTGGCTATGATCGCGTTGCGGATCGATACCAGGCGACGGAAAGCGATGACGGACAGCAAACATCAGAGCGCACTCGCCGCCGCCTATGCGGCGAAGCGGCCGGAAGACGTCGCGGCACTCTACGACAGTTGGGCAGGCACCTATGACGCCGACATGTCGGCGGCTCGCTATCGCCATCCCACCATCTGCCTTGCCTTGCTGGCCCGCCATCTGGCGCGCGGCGCCGCTCCTCTGCTCGATGCCGGCGCCGGCACCGGGCTCATCGGCGAATGGCTTGCCATTACCGGTTATCCGCAGGTCGAGGCGCTCGACATCTCGGAAGGCATGCTGGCGCAAGCCGCGCGCAAGGGCGTCTATTCAGCGCTGCACTGCCTGGCGCTTGGCGGACCGCTGCCCTTCGTGGACGACGCCTATGCCGGGATCATCTCAGCCGGCGTCTTCACGTCCGGCCATGTCGGGGCCGAGGGTCTGGACGAGCTGATCCGCATCTGCCGGCCGGGCGGGGTGATCGTGCTGACAGTGAAGAACACGCTGTGGGATGCCGGGTTTGCCGCGCGGATCGCCGAGCTCGAGGCGCAAGGCACCGTCACGCGCGCCGAAGAGACGCCGCCCTATGTTTCGATGCCAGGCGAGGCCGATACCGTGCCGAGCCGGGGGCTGGTGCTCATCGTGAACTGAGGCTGAAACCGGAAGGCTCTACGCCTTCACCTTTGCTCCTGCCGGATCGTAAAGCGGCTCGAGGTGTATCTTAGCCGGCGTCCGTTCCATTGCCACCACCAGCTCGTAGTTGCCGGAAGTGAGGAAATCATCGTTGACGCCATCGGCATTGCGCACATAGCCGTAGCCGATGTTCTTGCCGATGGTGTAGCCATAGCCGCCGCTGGTGAGATAACCGACCGCCTCGCCGTTGCGCAGGATGGTCTCGCGCCCGAGCAGCACGACGTCCGGATCATCGACAGTGAAGCCGGCAAAGCGTTTCCCGAGCGTCGAGCCATCGAGCTTTTCAAGCGCCCGCCGGCCGAGGAAATCGGTATTCTTCCTGAGCTTCACCGCCCAGCCGAGGCCGGCCTCCTGCGGCGTGTCGTTGGGTGTAATGTCGGCGCCCCAGGCGCGGTAGCCCTTTTCCAGCCGCAGCGATTCCAGCGCCCGATAGCCGACCGGGCGAATGTCGTGGACAGCGCCCGCCGTCATCAGCGCGTCGAAAACCTCGCCCGTCGCCGCGATCGGCGCATGCAGTTCCCAGCCGAGTTCGCCGACATAGGTGACGCGCAGTGACCGGACGGCGTGACCGGCAATGGCGATCTCGCGAACATGGCCGAATGGAAAGGCGGCATTCGAGACGTCGGCATCGGTCACCGCTGACAGCACGTCACGGGCGCGCGGCCCCATCAGCGACAATGTGCCGAAATCCTCCGTGACGTCGGTCAGCGTCACGTCGAACTCCCTGCCGATATGATCGGCAATCCAGGAGAAATCATGCGTGCGGAAACCGGTGCCGGTGACGATGTAGAATTTTTCCTCACCGAGCCTCGCCACGGTCAAATCGGCCTCGATGCCGCCGCGCGTGTTGAGAAGCTGCGTGTAGGTCAGCCGGCCGACCGGCTTGGCGACGTCGTTGGCGCAGATCCAGTCCAGCGCCTTCAGCGCGTCGGCTCCGGTCATTTCGTATTTGGCGAAAGACGACTGGTCGAAAATTCCGATCTTTTCGCGCACCTGGCGGTGCTCGTCGCCAACCGCCGGGAACCAGTTCTGCCGGCCCATCGAATAGACGTCCTTCGGCTCGATGCCTTCCGGCGCGAACCAGTTCGGCCGCTCCCAGCCAAGTTTCGAGCCGAACACGGCGCGATGTTTTTGCAGCCGCTCGTACAAAGGCGAGACGATGCGCGGCCGGCCGCTGACATATTCCTCATGCGGGAAGCCGATCGTGTAGTGCTTGCCATAGGCTTCCAGCGTGCGGTCGCGGACCCATTGCCGGTCGCGGTGGAGATCGGAGAAGCGGCGGATGTCGACCACCCACAGATCGAGCGGCGCCTCGCCGTCGACGACCCATTGCGCCAGCACCCAGCCGGCGCCGCCGCCGGACGCGATGCCAAAGGCATTGAAGCCGGCGCCGACGAACATATTGGCGCATTCCGGCGCCACACCGAGGATGAAATTGCCATCCGGCGTAAAGCTCTCCGGCCCGTTGATCATCTGCTTGACGCCGGCATTGGCGAGCGCCGGGACACGCTCGATCGCCTGGCTCATATGCTGCTCGAAATGATCGTAATCATCGTCGAACAGCCGGAACTCCCAATCGTCCGGCACATCGCCGCCCGGTAGACCGGTCGTCCACGCCTGCGGGTTCGGCTCGTAGCCGCCCATCACCAACCCGCCGACCTCCTCCTTGAAATAGGTGCGGCGATCGGGGTCGCGAATTGTCGGCGCGTCGGTCGGCAGGCCATCGATCTTTTCGGTGATGATGTACTGGTGCTTCACCGGCTGCAGCGGCACGTTTATCCCGGCGAGCGCACCCACCTGCCGCGCCCATTGCCCGGCGCAGTTCACTACCTTGTCGCAGGCGATATCGCCTTTGCTGGTCTTTACCGCGGTGATGCGGCCGTCTCTCATTTCGAAGCCGGTGACTCGCACCTCCTCGAACAATTTTGCGCCATGCATGCGCGCACCCTTGGCCAGCGACTGGGTGATGTCGGAAGGGCTTGCCTGACCGTCGGTCGGCAGCCAGGACGCGCCGACGAGGTCGCCGGTTTCCAGCAGCGGCCACATTTCCTTGACCTCGGCCGGCGACAGCAGATGCATGTCCATGCCGAAGCTCTTAGCCGTCGTTGCCAGCCGCTTATACTCGATCCAGCGGTCGCCATTGGTGGCGAGGCGCAGGCAGCCAGTCATCTTCCAACCGGTGGCGAGGCCGGTTTCGGCTTCCAGCCCCTTGTAGAGATCGACCGAATATTTGAGCACGCGCGTGATCGACGCCGACGAGCGCAGCTGGCCGACCAGCCCGGCAGCATGCCAGGTCGAACCCGAGGTCAGTTTGCCCTGTTCGAGCAGTACGATTTCGGCCTTGTGGTCGCGCGCCAGATGATAGGCCGTCGAACAGCCGATGATGCCACCGCCGATGACGACGATCCCGGCCTGGGCGGGCAAGGTCATGTCCGCGTCCCGTATTTTGTCCTGTAGTTTTCCAGGGCGGCTTCGAGCCGCGCCAGGTTTTCGTCGGCGTAGGCGGCGTAGTCGACACCGGGCGCGTCGAGGTAAAGCTCGGAAACCATGCCCCACATCGCCTCACGCAGCAGCGACGCGCATTGCATGGCGGCGTGCGAGCGCCGTATCGCCGGGTCCGGCTCCTTCATGAAATAGGCGGTGAGGAAGGCGAAGGACTCCTCGTCGCTCATGCCTGCATTCGACGCCGCGCCGGCAAGGTCGAACATCGCGGTGTTGAAGCCTGCATATTCGAAATCGATGAGCCACAGCCTGTGACCGTCGTCGATTATGTTAGCCGGCAAGAGGTCATTATGGCCGAAGACGATCGGAAGCAGCTTTTGCGCGCGCTCGAGCTCGTCCGCCAGCGTCAGCAGGCGCGGCAGTTCGCCCAGCTTGCGGCTGCGGCCTTCCTCCAGCGTGCGCGCATAGTCGCGAATGACATGGAATACCCAGAACATGAAGCCGGCGCCGCAGACATGACCGGGCATCTCCCGGTGGAAACCGCGCAGCAACGCGGCAACGCGGCCGAGATCGGCGCGCACGTCCTGCGCGACATAGGCCTTGGCGCCGAGATACTCCGTCACCATGACGCCGGGTCCAGTGTAGTGGACGGCCGGAGCGAAGCCTGCCGCGTGCGCTGCCCGCGCCGTCATCATCTCGCGCTCGCGAAAGACATGGTGGAACGGATAGTCCTGGCCGAGCCGCACGACGTGCCGCCCGGCCGCGTCCTTGACCAGATAATTGGCATTGCTCAGCCCGCCCGGCAGCGGCGCGATGTCGATGCTGCCGGTCCAGCAAGGCAGCGCACGGATGCGGTCTTCGACAGTCACGATGTCGTCCAACATTGGGTCAGTTTTCCACGCATGTCACGGCTGGCCAGCGATGACAATCGGACGGAGGAATGGAGGCAACGCGAAGATCTCGTCGGTGCAGATCCCGGGATCGGTATCCCGCACCGCACCGACGAGCCCCTTTGTGCCGGGTTCTTCGACGCCGGCATCCGCCCCCGCGGATCCTGAATTTCGGGACCCTTGCACCCGACGATCTCCCGGGCGTTCGGGCAAGCGATTTTTCGTGCGGCTCAGCCGTCGTCCTCCGTTCCGAGCCTGTCACAGCGATAATGTCGCGCCACGCTGGAGGCGTTGTCAACGCGAATTTGTGGTATTTTCTGGTTTTTTGCCCGAATTTTGCTAAATTCCTTGGAGTTAGTGGCATTTATGTCGTAGAAGCGGTCAGCGGTGCAACAATCCGACCGGATGGAACCGATGGTCCACTCGAAGCGGCATGGCGAAATCCTGCGCCTCCTCAAGGAGGAAGGCACGGTGACCATTGCGAGCCTGGCCGACCGGCTGGGCGTCTCGCTGGAGACAGTACGCCGCGACGTCAAGCCACTGACCAGCGACGGTTCCATCCTCAAGATGCACGGCGCCGTCGGCCTGCCGTCGATTGCCGGCGAAGCGCCGTTCGAGCGGCGCATGCGCGAGAACGCCGATGCCAAGCGGGCAATAGCGCGCATGGTCGCCGCCACCATCCGCGACGGCGAATCGATCATGCTCGACACCGGCACCACCACCTCTTTCCTGGCCCGGGAACTGCTCGGCCACCGGCGGCTGACGGTCGTCACCAACTCCTCCGACATCGCCCGCACACTGGCCACCGTCAACGGCAATAAGGTCTACATGGCCGGCGGCGAGCTGCGCAGCGATTCCGGTGCTGCCTTCGGCGTCTCGGCCATCGAATTCGTCAGCCGCTTTTCCGTCAGCCATGCAGTGATATCGACCGGTGCGGTCGATGCCATAACCGGCGTCATGGACTATGATCTGGAAGAGGCCGAATTCGCCCGCATGGTGCTGTCGCGCGGCCAGCGTTCGCTTGTCGTCACCGACCATAGCAAATTCGGCCGCCAGGGCCTTGTTCAGGTCTGCGGCTTCGGCGGCTTTTCCGAACTCGCGACCGACCGTCCGCCGCCGCACGACATCGGCGCCGCCCTCGCCCAGGCCGGCGCACGGCTCAGCATTGCCGATGGCGGAAGCGAGGGCTGAGCTCTATCGTGAGCTCTGTCGGGAGATCTGCTCCAGCACCCACTTCCCAGCGCCGCGTCTGCCGTGTTTAGTCCGGCCATGGCTTTCACCATCCGCCAATTGCAGTTCTTCATCGCCGTCGCCGAGCAGGGCACGGTGTCGGGCGCCGCCCAGAACCTGTCGATCTCGCAATCGTCGGTCACCGAGGCGATCAAGGAGCTGGAGCACGATCTCGGCGTCGAGCTGTTCGAGCGCCACCCGCGCGGCTTGAACATCACCCACAAAGGCCACCAGTTCCTGCGCCATGCGAGAAAGATCCTGGCCGACGTTTCCGATGCGCGCCGCGCCTTCTTCGGCGAACAGGCCGCGGCAAGCGGGCGGCTGCAACTTGGCGTCACCTCGCTGGTCGCCGGCTATGTGCTTTCCGATCTTCTTGCCCGCTACCGCCGCGCCTATCCGGGTGTCGAGGTCTCGGCGATCGAGGACAATGGCGACTATCTCGAGCACCTGTTAATTGGCGGCAAGCTCGACATTGCCGTCATGGTCACCTCGAACCTGCGCGACCGCACGGCACTGCAGTCCGAAATCCTCGAAGTCTCGGCCTACCGGCTGTGGCTGCCGCTCGGCCACCCCTTGGCCGGTGCCGACATCATCGGCATCGGCGACATCGCCTCGGAACCGCTGATCATGCTGACCGTCGACGAGATCGAGGAGAATACCGGAAAGCTGCTGACGGCAATCGGCGCCAAGCCGCATGTCGCCTTCCGCACCCGCTCGGTCGAAGCGGTGCGCAGCCTCGTCGCTACCGGCGCCGGCGTGGCGCTGCTGCCCGACCTCGTCTACCGGCCATGGTCGCTGGAAGGCGACCGCATCGAATCGCGCGATATTTCGGGGTCGTTGCCGGTCGTCCAGGTCGGCATGGTCTGGCGGCGCGGCTCCGGTCTGCCGCAGGCGGCGCGCGACTTCATCGGACTTGCCCAGTCGCAGCGCATGGTGCGCCAACGGCCCGAGAAGATTGGCCGCTGACGTATCGGAAAAATCGATATCGGCTTTCTGATAAATGAATTTGCGAAACCGGAAATTTCGCAGCACTTTTCGGTCAGGGAACAAAGCTGCCGTTAGAGCTACGTGCGTCCAATTGGACGCACATAGTACGCTCTAAGACTTTTAGTTTTCGCATCGGGCTTTCCGAAAATCGATTCCGATTTTCGGGTCGATGCGAGGAGCACGGCCCTTCAGAGCCGCGCATCCAACGTTTTTGAACGGGTGCATGATCTTCTTCCGAAACCCGAAACCGGTTTCGAGGTCATGCAAAAATGGGAGATCGACGATGAATTCATTGCTGAAATCATGCACTGCCTTGACGGTCGCGCTGAGCTTCTCCGGCCAGGCCATCGCCCAGGTCAAGGAGCTCGGCAAAGGCGAAGGCGAGGTCAATATCGTCGCCTGGCCGGGCTATATCGAGCGCGGCGAAACCGACAAGGCCTATGATTGGGTCACTTCGTTCGAGAAGGAAACCGGCTGCAAGGTCAACGTCAAGACCGCCAACACCTCCGATGAGATGGTCTCGCTGATGAACGAGGGCGGCTTCGATCTCGTCACCGCCTCGGGCGACGCTTCGCTGCGCCTTGTCGCCGGCAAGCGCGTCCAGCCGATCAACACCGACCTCATACCGAGCTGGAAGACGGTCGACAACCGGCTGAAGGATGCGCCCTGGTTCACCGTCGGCGGAGTCCATTACGGCGTCCCCTATCAGTGGGGGCCGAACGTGCTGATGTACAACACCGAAGTGTTCAAGGAGGCGCCGAAGAGCTGGAACGTGGTCTTCGAGGAAATGAAGCTTCCCGACGGCAAGTCGAACAAGGGCCGCGTCCAGGCCTATGACGGGCCGATCCACATCGCCGACGCCGCCAATTACCTGATGGCTCACAAGCCGGAGCTCGGCATCAAGGATCCGTACGAACTGACCGAGGATCAGTACAAGGCGGCGCTCGACCTGCTGCGGGTCCAGCGTACGCTGGTCGGACGCTATTGGCACGACGCCGCCATCCAGGTCGACGATTTCCAGAACGAAGGCGTCGTCGCCTCCGGTTCCTGGCCCTATCAGGTCAACACGCTGATCGCGGCCAAGAAGCCGGTCGCCTCGACTATCCCCGAGGAGGGCGTCACCGGCTGGGCCGATACCACGATGATGGAGGCCGATGCTGCCCACCCGAACTGCGCCTACATGTGGATGGAGCATTCGCTGTCGCCAAAAGTGCAGGGCGACGTCTCCGCCTGGTTCGGCTCGCTGCCGGTGGTGCCCGCCGCCTGCAAGGGCAACGAACTGCTCGGGGAGGAAGGCTGCAAGACCAACGGCTACGACAATTTCGACAAGATCAAGTTCTGGAAGACGCCGGTCTCGAAATGCGCCACCCAGAACGACCAGTGCGTGCCCTATTACCGCTGGGTGTCGGACTATATCGGCGTCATCGGCGGGCGGTGAGTTCGCCTCATCTACGAAGTTCGGCGCTGCCCCTCACCCTTACCCTCTCCCGGTGAAGAACGGGGGCCGCCAACGTTGGAGCGCCTCCCTTCTCCCCGTCCACTATACGAGGAGAAGGTGCCGGCAGGCGGATGAGAGGCAGCGCTACCGCCTGAAATTTGATGAGCCTGACAGATCAGGACAGCCCCATGACCTCCGCCGTTTCCTTCCAAAACGTCTCTCGCCATTTCGGCAGCGTGCGTGCCGTCGACGCGGTCGATCTCGACATCGTGCCGGGCGAGTTCTTCGCCATGCTCGGGCCTTCCGGCTCGGGCAAGACGACGTGCCTGCGCCTCATCGCCGGTTTCGAGCAGCCGACGGCGGGCTCGATCTCGATCTTCGGCGAACGCGCCGAGGGCGTGCCGCCCTATCGCCGCAACGTCAACACCGTGTTCCAGGATTATGCGCTGTTCCCGCATCTCAACGTGCTCGACAACGTCGGCTATGGGCTGATGGTCAAGGGCGTCGGCAGACCGGAGCGGCAAAAGGCGGCGGAAGAAGCGCTGGCGCTGGTGCGGCTTCCCGGCTACGGCGCCCGTCGCCCTGGCCAGCTTTCCGGCGGCCAGCGCCAGCGCGTCGCGCTCGCCCGTGCGCTGGTCAACCAGCCCAAGGTGCTGTTGCTCGACGAGCCGCTCGGCGCCCTCGACCTCAAGCTTCGCGAAAACATGCAGGAGGAGTTGAAATCGCTGCAGAAGGCGCTCGGCATCACCTTCGTGTTCGTCACCCACGACCAGGGCGAAGCGCTGTCGATGGCCGACCGCGTGGCCGTCTTCAATGACGGCAAGATCATGCAGATCGGCACGCCGGAAGACATCTACCAGCGCCCCAAGACCCGCTTCGTCGCCGATTTCGTCGGCTCGTCCAACGTGCTGCCGCCGGATTTCGTCCAGCGCTATGCCGGCCAGCATCGCTGGGGCAGCCTACGACCCGAATCCATCCGTATTGGCCGGGCCAACGGCGAAGGGGTTGCCGCCCGCCTGGTCTCGACCAACTATCTCGGCGCCACGACAAGACTGGCGCTCGATGCAGAGGGCTTGCGGCTGCATGCCATCGTGCCGGCGGGTGCTGTTCTGCCGGGGGACGGCGAGGCGGTGGTGCTCACCTTCAAGCGCGAGCATTTGCATTTGATGGACGAGCTCGGATGAGCCTCGACACCGTCATGCCGCGCGCCCCCCCCCCCCCCCGCCATCCGCCACGCGGCGGCCTGCGTGGCGCGGTGTCGGATATTTTTTGGCGACAGCCGAAGCTGCTGTTGCTCCTCATGCTGCTGCCGCCGGTTTTGTGGCTCGGCATCGTCTATATCGGCTCGCTCTTCGCATTGCTTTTGCAGAGCTTCTTTTCGATCGACGAGTTCTCCGGCCTGATCAACCGCGAGTTCACGCTGAAGACCTATGGCGACCTGCTGCAGGCCGCCAATCTCGACATCATCCTGCGCACGGTGACAATGGCGGCGCTGGTGACGCTGGCGGCGGCGGTCATCGCCTTTCCCATCGCCTATTACGCGGCGCGCTATGCGCGCGGCCGTTGGAAGGCGCTGTTTTATCTCGGCGTCATGCTGCCGCTGTGGTCGAGCTACCTGGTCAAGATCTATGCGTGGAAGCTGATTCTCGCCAAGGAAGGCATCCTGACCTGGCTGCTGGCCAAATTGCATCTTCTGTGGCTGCTTGATGCCTGGCTGTCGCTGCCGGTCGTCGGCGGCAACTCGCTGTCGGTCTCCTCAACCGGTACCTTCATCGTCTTCGTCTATGTCTGGCTGCCGTTCATGATCCTGCCGGTGCAGGCCGCACTCGAGCGCGTGCCGGGCAATTTGGTCGAGGCTTCGTCCGATCTCGGCGCCTCGCCCGGGCAGACCTTCGGCAACGTGCTGTTCCCGCTGGCGCTGCCCGGCATCGTCGCCGGCTCGATCTTCACCTTCTCGCTGACGCTCGGCGACTACATCATCCCACAGATCATCGGCACCTCGCGGCTGTTCATCGGCCAGGCCGTCTATTCGCAGCAAGGCACCGCCGGCAATATCCCGCTCGCCGCCGCCTTCACCGTGGTGCCCATCGTCATCATGGGCTTCTACCTCTGGGGCGCCAAGCGCATGGGGGCTTTCGATGCGCTCTGACCGTGGCCCATCCGCGCCGATCGGCCTGAAGCTCGCTGCCACCGGCGGCCTGCTTTTCCTGCATTTGCCGATCCTGCTGATCTTCGTCTATGCCTTCACCACCGAGGAGAAGAGCTTCGTCTGGCCGCCGCCGGGCCTGACCACGCAATGGTTCGCCGTCACCTGGAACCGCCCCGACGTCTGGCAGGCGCTGTCATTGTCTGTGCGGGTCGCGGCGATCTCGACTACCATCGCGCTGGTCCTGGGCACGCTGTGCGCCGCTGCCGTGTCCCGCACAAAATTCTTCGGCCGCGAAACCATCTCGCTGCTGGTCATCCTGCCGATCGCGCTGCCCGGCATCATCACCGGCATCGCGCTGCGCTCGGCCTTCGCGCTGGCCGAAATCCCGTTCTCGTTCTGGACGATCGTGCTCGGCCACGCCACTTTCTGCGTGGTCGTCGTCTACAACAATGCGGTCGCCCGCTTCCGCCGCACGTCCGGCTCGATGATCGAGGCGTCGATGGATCTCGGCGCCGATGGTTTCCAGACCTTTCGGCATGTCGTGCTGCCCAACATCGCAACCGCGCTGCTGGCCGGCGGCATGCTTGCCTTTGCGCTGTCCTTCGACGAGGTCATCGTCACCACCTTCACCGCCGGCCAGCAGCAGACGGTGCCGATCTGGATGCTCGAAGAATTGATCCGTCCGCGCCAGCGTCCGGTCACCAATGTCGTGGCGATGGTGGTAGTGCTGGTGACGCTGCTCCCCATCCTCGCTGCCTATTACCTGACCCGCGACGGCGACCAGATCGCCGGTTCGGGCAAATGATCTCGTTCACAAGGGAGAGACTTCCATGGACACGCAGATGCTGATCGGCTCTAAATTCGAAAAAGGCACCGAGACCGAGGAGCCGATCCTCAACCCGAAGACCGGGGCGACCATCCTCAATCTGCCCGAGGCCAGCCCAGCGCAGATCGAGGCGGCCGTGCTTGCTGCCGAAAAAGCCTTCGTCACCTGGTCCCGCACAACACCGGCGCAGCGCGCCGGCTATCTCCTGAAGATCGCCGATCGCATCGAGGCTGCTGCACAGGATTTCGCGGCGCTCGAGGCGCTGAACTGCGGCAAGCCGATCAATGCCGTGCTCAATGACGAGATCCCGGCGATCGTCGACTGCTACCGCTTCTTTGCCGGCGCGGTCCGCTCGATGCCCGGCCAGGTCGCCGGCGAATACATTCCCGGCCACACCTCGATGGTCCGCCGAGACGCCATCGGCGTTGTCGCGTCGATCGCGCCGTGGAACTATCCGCTGATGATGATGGCCTGGAAGCTGGCGCCGGCGATTGCCGGCGGCAACACCGTCGCCTTCAAGCCGTCGGAACAGACGCCGCTGACCGCGCTGAAGCTGGCGAAAATCCTTGCCGAGATCCTGCCGGAAGGCGTCGTCAACGTCGTGCTCGGTCGCGGCGACAGCGTCGGCAACACGCTGATCAACCACCCGAAAGTCAACATGATCTCGATCACCGGCGACGTCGCCACCGGCAAGAAGGTGCTGCAGGCTGCCGCCAAATCGGTCAAGCGCACGCATCTCGAGCTCGGCGGCAAGGCGCCGGTCATCGTCTTCGACGACGCCGATCTCGGCGCGGTGGTCAACGGCCTGCGCGCCTTCGGCTATTACAATGCCGGCCAGGACTGCACCGCCGCCTGCCGCATCTACGCCGGCAAGAAGATCTACGACAAGCTCGTCGCCGACCTCTCCGCCGCCGTCTCGACTATCAAGTATGATCGTCCTGACGATACCGAAAACGAGATCGGCCCGCTGATCTCGCGTCGCCAGCGCGACCGCGTCTCGAGCTTCGTCGAGCGCGCCTCTGAGCTCAAGCACATCGAGATCACCACGGGCGGCAAGCCGGGCGAGGGCTCCGGCTTCTTCTACCAGCCGACCGTCGTCGCCGGCGCGCTGCAGGAGGACGAGATCGTGCGCCGCGAAGTGTTCGGTCCGGTGGTCTCGGTCACCCGCTTTTCCGAAGTTGACGAAGCGGTGAACTGGGCCAATGATTCTGACTACGGCCTGGCGTCGTCGGTGTGGACCAAGGACGTTTCGCGGGCCATGGCGACAGCCGCCCGGCTGCAATATGGCTGCACCTGGATCAATACCCATTTCATGCTGACCAACGAGATGCCGCATGGCGGGTTGAAACAATCCGGCTACGGCAAGGACATGTCGCTCTACGCGCTGGAGGACTATACCGCCGTCCGCCACGTCATGGTCGCTCACGGGTAGCGCCCGCGAGGAGACGCCTATTCGTCCGCCTCCTCCGCCTCGCCTGCGGCCGGCGCCACCAGCAGCACAGCGGCGCCTAGGAGCGCGGCGATGAAGGAGCCGGCGAGGATGCCGACCTTGACCGCGTCCTGCAGGGCGGCGTCGCTGGCGAAGGCGAGCAGGCCGATGAACAGGCTCATGGTGAAACCGATGCCACAGAGCAGCGAAATGCCGACCATGTGCAGCCAGCCGGCATTGACCGGCAGATCGGCGAAGCCAAGCCGGATGGCAAGCGCGGAAGACCCGAACACGCCGACCAGCTTGCCCAAGACGAGGCCGGCGGCGACGCCGAGCGTCAGCGGCTCGGCCAGGGCGGCAGCGCTGAGACCGGCGAGCGAGACGCCGGCGTTGGCAAAGCCGAAAATCGGGATGACGAAAAAGGCGACGACTTTGTGCAGGCCGTGTTCGAGCCGGTGCAGCGGCGAATGGTCGAGATCATGGCCGCTGCCCGGCGATATCTTCAGCGGTATGGTGAGGGCCAGCGCGACGCCGGCGAGCGTCGCATGGACGCCCGATTTGAGCACCAAAACCCACAGAACGATGCCGAGCAAGATGTACGGCAGCAGCGTCAGCACCCGCATGCGGTTGAGCACCACCAGCAGCGCGATCACGGCGAAGGCGGCGCCGAGATAGGCGAGCGAGAGGCCGCTGGTATAGAACACCGCGATGATGAGCACCGCGCCGAGATCGTCGATGATGGCAAGCGCCGTGAGGAATATCTTCAGCGAACCCGGGACGCGGCTGCCGAGCAGCGACAGCACGCCGAGCGCAAAGGCGATATCGGTGGCGGTTGGGATCGCCCAGCCGGACAGAGCGGCTGGATTGTTGCGGTTGATGGCGACGTAGACCAGTGCCGGCGCTGCCATGCCGCCGGCGGCGGCGATGCCGGGCAGCACGCGGCGCGGCCAGGTCGACAGCTGGCCGTCAAGCATTTCGCGCTTGATCTCGAGACCGACCAGCAGGAAGAACACCGCCATCAGGCCGTCATTGATCCAGTGCGAGACGCTGAGCGGTCCGAGATAGGCATGGAGGGCGGAGAAATAAGCCTCGCCCAGCGGCGAATTGGCGACGATCAGGGCCAAGGCCGCCGCAGCCATCAGGATGAGGCCGCCGGCCGCCTCGCTGTCGAGGAATTCGCGCAGCATGGAGACCAGCCGCTTTTCGTCCTGCATGTCGCCTCCGTCGTATCAGCGGCAAGGTCCGACACCGCCAAGCGATGATGCGCAAACAGCGCTGGCCGGGCAAGCCTGTAATGAGAGCCCTTTAGCGCGGCGCGCGCTTGGCGAGGATGCGTTGCAGCGTGCGGCGATGCATGTTCAGGCGGCGTGCGGTTTCCGAGACGTTGCGGTCGCACATTTCGTAGACGCGCTGGATGTGTTCCCAGCGCACACGATCGGCCGACATTGGATTTTCTGGCGGCGCTGCGCGTTCGCCCGCGGTGCGGGTCAGGGCGGCAAAAATATCGTCGGCATCGGCCGGCTTCGACAGATAGTCGATGGCGCCGAGCTTTACCGCTGTCACCGCGGTGGCGATGTTGCCGTAGCCGGTGAGGATGATGGCGCGGGCATCGTCGCGCTTCTCGCGAATCGCGGCGACGACGTCGAGGCCGTTGCCGTCGGCCAGCCGCATGTCGACGACCGCATAGGCCGGCGGATTGGCGCGCGCCTTGGCAACCGCCTCCTCGACGCTCTCCGCCGTCTCGACCACGAAACCCCTGGTTTCCATGGCGCGGGCAAGCCGCGTCAGGAACGGCTTGTCGTCGTCCACGATCAGCAGCGAGGTATCCTCGCCTTCGACCATTGCGCCAATCGTTTCGTCAGTACTCATCGTGCTGAAAATCCTGCTGCCTGATTTTTACGCAAATATAGTTTCGCAACGCTATTGTCCAATTTAGGCCGTGTCGAACATGGTGGCCGAAGCCTGCTCGGGATTGAGGAAGATGCTGCGCGGCCACGATATCTGCACGATAGCGCCCTCGCCGGGCTCGCTTGAATTGCGGAAATCGAGCGTCGCGCCGGAGCGTTCGAGCAAGGTCTTGGCGATGAATAGGCCGAGGCCGAGGCCGCCGCCGGCTTCGGTGCCTTGTCGCGTCGACATATAGGGTTCTCCGATACGGTCGATGATCTCCGGTGGAAAGCCCGGCCCGTCGTCGATGATCGAGAAGCTGACGGCGGCTTCATTCCAGTTCCAGCGCACTGTCACGCTGTTGCGGGCGAAGTCGACCGCGTTCTCGACCAGATTGCCGAGGCCGTAAATGACGCCGGGATTGCGCCGGCCCACCGGCTCCGGGCCGATGCGCTCGCCCGGCCGAAGCTTGATCGAAATGCCGAAATCGCGGTGCGGCGCCGTCACCTCCTCGACCAGCGAGGTCAGCGGCAGGCGCGAGAGGTGCACCTCGCTCTCGGAGGACAGGCTGGTCAGGCGCTTCAGGATTTCGCGGCAGCGCTCGCTCTGCGAACGCAGCAGCTTCACGTCCTCGCCGTATTTCGGATCTTCGCCAAGCGCCTTCTCCATCTCCTTGGCAACAAGCGTGATGGTGGCGAGCGGCGTGCCGAGTTCGTGCGCGGCGGCCGCGGCGAGGCCGTCGAGGGCCGAGAGATGCTGTTCTCGCTGCAGCACCAATTCCGTGGCGGCAAGCGCGTTGGCAAGCAGCCGCGCCTCCTCGGCCACCCGGAAGGCATAGATCGCGGTAAAGGCGATGGAGCAGAACACCGCCATCCACATGCCGGCGACATAGATGAACGGCATCGCCAATGGCGCCCCCTCATGCCAGGGCAGCGGCAGGTGGTAAAAGACCAGCAGCGTCGCCGCCACGATCACCAGCGCGCCGAGCATGGCGGTCAGCCGCAGCGGCAGCGACGTCGCCGAGACGACGACGGGCACGGTCATCAGCAGCGAAAACGGATTCGTAAGGCCGCCGGTCATGTAGAGCAGGCCGGCAAGCTGCAGGCTGTCGAAGGTCAGGATGGCGAAGGCCGAGAACGGGGTAAGCCGATGCGCCGCCGGATAGCGGAAGGTCAGCAAAAGGTTCATCCAGGCCGAACAGGCGATCAGCGCAAAACACATGCTGACCGGCAGCGGAAATTTCAGCCCGTAAGCGACGACAAGCACGGTCAGGCTCTGGCCGACGATGGCAAGCCAGCGCAACCTGATCAGCGTATTGAGGCGCAGCCGCTGACTTTGCTGGAAGTCGGGTGCGTGCAGGATGTTTATCATGGGCGGTGATCATAGAGGGGAAACAGTCGGAGGTCTTTTCCGAAAACCGCCGAAGCTGGGCCGGTTCGGGATGACAGTCTGGAAGCATCAGGTACCGCGCGGCTTGGCGCGGCTAGTGGCGGCGGCGAGAAGCGGGTTCTCCGGCCAGACATGCCTGGGATAGCGGCCGCGCATCTCTGCCCGCACATCGGCCCAGGAGCCGCGCCAGAAGCCGGGCAGGTCGCGCGTCGTCTGGATCGGCCGGTGCGCCGGCGACAGCAATTCGAGCGTCAGCGGCACAGTGCCGTTGGCGATCGCCGGATGCCGGTCGAGGCCGAACAGTTCCTGCACGCGGATCGCCAGCACCGGCCATTCGCCGTCATAGCGGATCGGCAGCCGGCTGCCCGACGGCGCGTCGAAATGGGTCGGCGCCAATGTGGCGATCTTGCGCTGCAATTCGTGCGGCACCAGCGTCATCAGGCCTTGCGAAAGCACGCTGGGATCGATTGCCGCAAAGGATGCCGCGCCGGAAAGGAACGGCAGCAGCCAGTCGTCGAGGCGCTCGAGGAGCGCGGCATCGGAGACATCGGGCCATGGCACGCCGAGGCCGCGATGCAGCCAGCCGAGCCGCTGCCGCAACGTCTCCGCCTCGCTGTTCCACGGCAACAGGGACAGGCCGTGTTCGCGCAAGGCGTCGAGGATGGCGCGATCCGCGTCGGCACCGGTCGGCGCCGGCAGCATGCGTTCGGACAGCGTGATGGCGCCGAGGCGAACCGTTTCGCGCACCCGCACCGCGCGCCTGTCGCGGTCGAAGCTCACCTCGCGGCGGGCCTCGATCTTTTCCGCCAGCGCCGTGCGGATGTCGGCCTCATCGATGGCTGCCGCTGCGGTGATGCGGGCGTTCTGCGCCTTGCCCTGCAGGTCGGCGACGACGAGCCAGGTCTCGCCGGCCAGCGGATCGGAGGCGTCGAGCATGGCGCCCGAGCCGTTGGCAAGCACGAAGCGGCCACGCTCGCCGCGCGCTTTGGCGACCCGATCCGGCCAGGCATGGATGAGGAGAGCGCCGGCTGTGCTGCCCTCCCCCTTGAGGGGGTCGGAAGGACGGGCGAGACCCGTGGCTCGCCCCGGCGCGTCGATCCGCGTACCGGATAGGGGTGGGGCCGCTTCGGGCACGCCATCGACGACCCCGCCCCGTCTCGCTCGTCTCGCTGCGCTCGGCTCGCTTGCCGACCCTCCCCTAGAGGGGAAGGGTGAAGCCTGCTTTGCCAGCCTCTCAGCCAGCTGCCGGGCGGCGGTGGCGCGCGGCGATCTTTCGGCGCGAAAGCGCAGCAGCCGCCGTTCGAGATCGGCACCATCGCCGCCAAGGCCACGCTCGGTCAATAATACGGCGAGCATCGCCGCCTCGAGCGCCTCTCCGGTCCTTGCCGCCTCGGCGACCATATGGGCAAGCCGCACCGGTAGCGCCAGCCTACGCATCGCGGCACCGGCATCCGTCAGGCGTCCTGCCGCATCGACAGCATCGAGCGCACGTAGCAGTACCCTCGCCTCGGTGAGCGCCGGAGCCGGCGGGGGGTCGAGGAAGGATAGACTGGTCGGATCGGCGACGCCGAACGCTGCGCTATCGAGCAACAGGCCGGAAAGATCGGCCTCGAGGATTTCCGGCGGCGTGAAGGCCGGCAGGGCCGCCGTCTGCTCGGCCCGCCACAACCGGATGGCGACGCCCGGCTGCGTGCGCCCGGCACGGCCGGCGCGCTGGTCGGCGGAAGCGCGGGAAGCACGTACCGTCTCCAGCCGCGTCAGGCCGCTCGCCGGTTCATAGCGCGGCAGCCGCGACAGGCCGGAATCGATGACGACGCGCACGCCGTCGATGGTGATGGAGGTTTCGGCGATCGACGTCGCCAGCACGACCTTGCGGCGGCCGAGCGGCGCCGGCTTGATCGCCGCGTCCTGCGCCTTGTTGTCGAGCATACCATAGAGCGGCACGATGTCGGTATCGGCGCCGACCTTGCCCGCCAGCCGCTCGGCGGTGCGCTCGATCTCGCGCTGGCCGGGCAGGAAAGCGAGCACGCTGCCCTCCTCCCCGGCAAGCGCCGAGCGGATCGCCTTGGCCATGGCGTCCTCGATGGTGACGCCGGCCGGCCGCTCGTCATAGCGGATGTCGACCGGGAAGGCGCGGCCTGCGCTCTCGATCACCGGCGCGCCGGACAGCAATTTTGCGACACGCGCGCCGTCGAGCGTTGCCGACATCACCAGCAATCTGAGTTCGGGCCTCAGCGCACCCTGCACGTCGAGCGCCAGCGCCAGCCCGAAATCGCCGTCGAGCGAGCGTTCGTGGAACTCGTCGAATAGCACCGCCGCGACACCAGGCAGTTCCGGGTCGTCGAGGATCATGCGGGACAGCACGCCTTCGGTGACGACGAGAACCCTGGTCTCTGCGGAACTGCGGTTTTCCATGCGCATGGCATAGCCGACGGTTTCGCCGGGCTCTTGGCCGAGCAATTCGGCCATGCGGCGGGCGGCAACGCGGGCGGCGAGGCGGCGCGGCTCGAGCAGGATGATCTTTCCGGCGCCGAGCCATTCAGCGTCGAGCAGCGCCAGTGGAACCAGCGTCGTCTTGCCGGCACCGGGCGGCGCCACCAGCACGGCGCTGTTACCATGGCTCAGCGTTTCATTGAGCGCCGGCAAGACAACGGAGACCGGCAGGTCCGGCAAGGGTTTTGTCGTCATTGTGCTATGCTGTGCAGCCAGTTGGCAGCAACCGCATATCAGCGGTGGCGGTCGCGGCGCAACCTCGGCGCCGACTCAAAGCCTGGTCCGCGAAAACGGGTTCCAGCGCACCGTGCCGAGCCGCACCTCCTCGCGCACCATGGTCAGCAGGCCGGAACCGCCGACCACGGCCAAACCGACCAGCGACAGAAAATCCGGATATTCCCTGAAAAACAGCGCACCCAGAACCACCGCCCAGACGATCTGCGAGTAATGCGTCGGCGCGATGCGGTTGGCCGGTGCGTATTTGACCGCCAGCAGATGCAACAGCTGGCCGCCGGCGGTAAAGGCGCCGGCCAACACCAGCCAAGCCCATTGCCTGCCATCCGGCAGCGAGAACGAGGTAGCCGCCGCACCGGCGCCGTTGAAGAGCAGGCCGTAGCCGATCAGCACGCCGAGCATCGTCGTGCGCTTTTCCTGCGCGGCGAGCGAACGCATCAGGATCACATTGGTGGCGGCCAGGAAGGCGATGATGAACGCCGCCAGATGACCAAGATGCAATTCGCGAAACCCCGGCCTGACGACCAGCATGACCCCGGCAAAGCCGGCGACCACCGCCAGCCACCGCCACGGGCCGACCTTCTCCTTGAGGACCAGCGTGGCTAGGATGGTGACGAGCAGCGGCGCCAGAAAGATGAGCGCATAGACTTCCGCCAGCGGGATGGTGGTGAAGGCATAGACGCTGAGCACGCCCGAGGCGATGCCGGCCCAGGCCCGGGCCTGTACCGCCCAGGGCCGGTTGGTGCGCCAGAAATCGAGCCAGCGCTCGCCTGCCGGCCTGGCAAAGAGCAGAAAGCAGCCGGCAAACAATGTCGAGAAGAAGCCGATCTCGAAGACGTTGAACTGCCCGCCCAGGCTTTTGACAACGGCGTCGCTGCACGAATAGCTTGCATAGGCGATGAGTGCGAGCAGAATTCCGTTGGGCACGTTTTTCCATTTCCGGGAGAGATGAGAGTGAAGATATTGGCGCTTGGCGCGCATTCGGACGACATCGAGATCTTCATGTTCGGTACGATGGCCGCCTATGCCGCGCAAGGCGCAGAACTCTTTTTTGCCATAGCCACGGATGGCACCAGGGGCGGCTACGGCGATCCCTCAGCGCTGGCCCGCACGCGCCGCAAGGAGGCGACGGCGGCGGCCGGCCTGCTTGGCGTGACGCCGCGCTTCCTCGACTTTCCCGATGGCGGGCTGGTCGCGGATGCCGCGCTGATCGGGGCGCTCAAAGCACTGATCGGCGAGATAGGGCCGGATCTGGTGATAACGCATGCGCCGAACGACTATCATGGCGACCACCGCGCGCTGTCGGATGGCGTGCGCATCGCAGCGTCATTCTCGGTGCCGGTGCTACATGCCGACACGTTCGGCGGCACCGGGTTTTCGCCAACGCACTACGTCGACACCTCCAGGCATTTCGATCTCAAGGCGGAGGCGATCCGGGCGCACCAGTCGCAGGATCCCGAGCGTTTCGTCGACGCGGCGCGCACGCAGAACGCCTTTCGCGCCGGCCAGTGCAACGGCCCGGCCGGATCGTTTGCCGAGGCCTTCCGCTTCGAGCCAGTCTTCCCCTTCGCCGATATCCGCGCGCTTTTGCCGCCGGCCCCAGTGATCCGTCCGGTGGCTGTCAGCAACAAGACAGTGACCTAGACCGGTCGCCGCAACTTCTCACGTTGCTTTCCTGTCCAGCATGCTGCGGTGCAGCAACGAATTCGCTTGCCTTGTTTAGTAAAAATTGCATCACTAAACAAATTACTAAACATCCGGTGCGCCGCCGCGTCGTTGTGTTTGGGCCCCCGAGGAGGGGTTTAGCGGGCTCTTGAAACCGTCATCCGGACGCGTTTCGCAAATGGGAGGAAGGCATGAAATCGACCTTGAAATTGGCGTTGGGACTGGCATCGACACTCTTTGCGTCGACAGCCGTTTCGAATGTCGCGCAGGCAGAAGATCTGACGCTTTGCTGGGCAGCCTGGGACCCGGCCAACGCGCTTGTGGAATTGTCCAAGGACTTCACCAAGGAAACCGGCATCGGCATGAAATTCGAATTCGTGCCGTGGACCAACTATGCCGATCGCTTTCTCAACGAGCTGAATTCGCACGGCAAGCTGTGCGACCTCATCATCGGCGACAGCCAGTGGATCGGCGGTGCCGCCGAGAACGGCCATTACGTCAAGCTGAACGACTTCTTCGACAAGGAGAAGATCAGCATGGACGATTTCGTGCCGGCGACCGTCGTCGGCTATTCGGAATGGCCGAAGAACTCGCCGAATTACTGGGCGCTGCCGGCCATGGGTGACGTGGTCGGTTGGACTTACCGCAAGGACTGGTTCTCCAAGCCGGAGCTGCAGAAGGAATTCAAGGAAAAGTACGGCTGGGATCTCGGCCCGCCGACGACCTTCGACCAATTGAAGCAGATCGCCGAATTCTTCCAGAAGCGCGACATCGACGGCAAGACCGTCTATGGCGCGTCGATCTACACCGAGCGCGGCTCGGAAGGCATCACCATGGGCGCCATGGACGTGCTTTACAGCTTCGGCTTCCAGTACGAAAACCCGAAAAAGCCCTACGAGATGGAAGGCTTCGTCAACTCCGATAAATCGGTGAAGGGCCTGGAGTTCTACAAAGCCCTCTACGATTGCTGCACCCCTCCCGGCGCCTCGAACAGCTACATGGGCGAAGGCGTCGATGCCTTCAAATCCGGCCAGGTGGCGATGCACATGAACTTCGCCTTCACCTGGCCAGGCCTGCAGAAGGACGAGAATGTCGGCGGCGACAAGATCGGCTATTTCGTCAATCCCAAAGGTCCGGACGGGGACCAGTTCGCCCAACTCGGCGGCCAGGGCATCTCGGTGGTCTCCTATTCCGACAAGCAGGAAGCCGCGCTCAAATACATCAAATGGTTCGCCAATAAGGACGTGCAGTCCAAATGGTGGTCGCTCGGCGGCTATTCCTGCCTCAACGCGGTCGTCAAGGACCCGGCCTTCCCGGCCAGCCAGCCCTATGCGCAGACCTTCCTCGACTCGATGGCCATCGTGAAGGACTTCTGGGCCGAGCCGAGCTATGCCCCGCTGTTGCAGGCATCGCAGAAGCGCTTCCACGACTATGTCGTTGCCGGGCAAGGCTCCGCCAAGGATGCGCTTGACGGCCTCGTCAAGGACTGGACCGAGGTCTTCCAGGACGATGGCAAGATGTAGCCGGGGCAAGATGTAAACGGCTCCTCCCGAGCCCGTGACCGAACCGTCCCGTGCCACTTGGCACGGGACACAGTTCAGATAAATTCCATTGTCGAGACGAGCCAAGTGACCGAAGCAGGACTGACCATGCTCAATCGGACGGCGGACAGCGTTGCCCGGGCTACGCCCGAGCCGTTGGCCCGCAAGGTCCGGGGCATCAGCGACAAGGGCCTCGCCTGGCTGTTCATCTCGCCGACGATCCTGTTGCTGTTAGCTATCAACATCTTTCCGCTGTTCTGGGCAATCTATCTGTCCTTCACCAATTTTCGCGCCAATCGGCCCAACGAGGTTGTGAAGAACCTCGGGCTGGCCAACTACAAGCGCATCCTCGCCGACCAGGACATCTGGATCGCCATGCAGACGACGGCGCATTTCGTCTTCTGGACCATCCTGCTGCAGACGCTGATCGGCTTCACTCTGGCCTGGCTGATCGACCGCAAGTTCCGCGGCCACGCCTTCTGGACGACCATCATCCTGGTGCCGATGATGCTATCGCCGGCGGTGGTCGGCAATTTCTGGCGCTTTCTCTACGAGCCGCAGATCGGGCTGTTCGCCTACGCCGTTTCGTTCGTCACCGGCATTCCGGCAACCGAGATCAGCATGCTCTCCAACGTGTCACTGGCGCCATGGTCGATCATCATCGTCGACACCTGGATGTGGACGCCTTACGTAATGCTGATCTGCCTCGCCGGCCTGCGCTCGATCCCCGAATACATCTACGAAGCGGCCGAGGTCGACCGCGCCTCCAACTGGCGGCAGTTCTGGTCGATCACGCTGCCGATGGCGCTGCCCTTCATCATGCTGGCGGTGCTGTTTCGCGGCATCGAGAACTTCAAGATGTTCGACATGGTCAATTTGCTCACCGGCGGCGGGCCGGGATCGACCACCGAAGTGGCCTCGATCACGCTGAAGCGGCAGGCCTTCGAAAGCTGGCGGACGGGCTATTCCTCGGCTTTCGCCATCATCCTGTTCGTCGCAGTGTTTGGCCTCGCAAACATCTACGTCAAGGCGCTCAACAAGGTGAAGCAGAGATGAGCCTGACGTCAGCCCATTCCGTTGTCGCGCCGTCGGCCACGTCGAAGCGCGTCGCCGGCGCCATCATCGTCGCCTACGCGCTGATCTCGATCGTGCCGCTGCTGTGGATCTTCGCCACCAGCTTCAAGACGCCGCCGGATTCGATCGCCTATCCGCCGAAGATCCTGTTCCAGCCCAGCCTCGAGGGCTACTGCAATTTGTTCTCGACCCGGACTCGGCAAACACCGGAATACATCAACTCGCTGGGACCGGCGACGGGCCTGTGCGACGAGACGGTGCGCAAGCGCAATATGGTGATCGCCGGCCCGTCCAACTTCATGCCGCGCTTCGTCAATTCGCTGATTATCGCGTTCGGCTCGACGTTTTGCGCGGTTTTCCTCGGCACGCTGTCGGCCTATGGTTTTTCGCGCTTCAAGGTGCCGCTCGCCGACGACCTTCTGTTCTTCATCCTGTCGACGCGGATGATGCCGCCGATCGCGGTCGCCATCCCGATCTACCTGATGTACCGGGAGCTTGGCCTGTCGGACACGGCTCTCGGCATGATCCTGCTTTATACGGCGGTCAACGTGTCCTTGGCGGTGTGGCTGCTGAAAGGCTTCATCGACGAGATCCCGCGCGAATATGAAGAAGCGGCGATGATCGACGGCTACACCAGGCTGCAGGCGTTCTGGCGCACGGTGCTGCCGCAGGCGACCACCGGTATTGCCGCAACCGCCATCTTCTGCCTGATCTTTGCCTGGAACGAATATGCCTTCGCTGCGCTGCTGACCTCGGGCACGGCGCAGACCGCGCCGCCCTTCATTCCGACCATCATCGGCGAAGGCGGTCAGGACTGGCCGGCGGTCGCGGCCGGCACGACGATCTTTCTGGTGCCGATCCTGGTCTTCACCATCCTGCTTCGCAAGCAATTGCTGCGCGGCATCACCTTTGGCGCGGTGCGTAAATGAGCATGACCGCAAAACGCAAATCGCGCTGGCCCGTCTGGGCCAGGCGCGGGCTGATGGAAAACGTCGCCACCGCGATCATCGCCATCGGCTTCCTGATGCTGTTCCAGCCCTTCGCACTGGTGCTCTACACCTATTCCTTCATCACCATGCTTGCGGGCACGGCGATGTTCATCATCGTCTCGAAATTTCCGGAGTAGACGATGGCCGAGATCAGGGTCGAACATCTGAGGAAGGCATTCGGCGATTTCGTCGCCGTGCAGGATTCCAACTTCGTCGTCGAGGACGGCGAATTCTTCGTCATGCTGGGGCCGTCCGGCTGCGGCAAGACGACGACGTTGCGCATGATCGCTGGGCTCGAACTGCCGACCGGCGGCAAGATCCTGCTTGGCGGCGAGGACGTCACCATGCGACGTGCCCGCGAGCGCGACATCGCCTTCGTCTTCCAGCTGTTCGCGCTCTATCCGCACATGAATGTGCGGAAGAACATCGGCTTTCCACTGCTGGCGCAAGGCATGCCAGGCGCTGAAATCCGGAGCCGAGTGGAGGAGACGGCGAAGCTTTTGCGGATCGACCATCTGCTCAACAAATCGGTCTCCGGGCTTGCCGGCGGCGATCGCCAGCGCGTGGCGCTCGGCCGCGCCATCGTACGGCGGCCAAAATGCTTCCTGATGGATGAGCCGCTCGGCACGCTCGACACCGAATTCCGCGACCTGATGGTCCATGAATTGCGAGAACTGCACAACCGCATTCACGCCACCACCGTCTATGTCACGCATGACCAGATGGAAGCGATGTCGATGGCCGACAAAATCGCGGTGATGAACCACGGCGTCATCGAGCAGTTCGGCACGCCGCGCGAGATCTACGACCGGCCGGCGACGATGTTCGTCGCCGACTTCATCGGCTCGCCGCCGATGAATTTCCTCGGCTTCGGCGGCGGGCTTTCAAAGGGCGCCAGGGAAATTGTTGTGCAAGGCGCGAAGGTGGCCGTGCCGGAGATCCGCGAGGACGTCGCGCCGGCCGAGATGGCGCTTGGCATCCGACCGGAGCACATCCGCTTCGATGACGCTTCGAAGCTGCGCGGTGCTATTTACGGCACGGAATATCTCGGCACCACTCAGATCGTCGCGGTGGAGACAGCGGACGGCATCATCAAGGCCAGGGTGCCGGCCGAAATCCGGCTCAATCCGGGCGATCATGTGGGCCTGGCGCTGAGCAGCGCGCGGCTGTCGCTGTTCGCAAAAGGATCCGGGCGTGCGGTGCGCACCGAAATCCATGACTCGGCCTCCCAGGGGAGAGCACATCATGGCTGACGTTCACATCAAAAGCGTGACCAAGGCTTTTGGCGAGCATGTCGCCGTCGACAATCTCGACCTGCATATCGCCGACGGGGAATTCGTCGTGCTGCTCGGGCCGACCGGCGCCGGCAAGACGACGACGCTCAGGCTGATCGCCGGGTTGGAGCGTCCGGAAGCGGGCTCGATCCATATTGCCGGCCACGACACGACGACGCTGTCGCCGGCCGAGCGCGACACCGCTTTCGTATTCCAGCAATATTCGCTCTATCCGCATCTGTCGGTTTACGACAACCTCGCCTTTCCGCTGCGCTCGCCAGCACGGAAAATGCCGGAGGATCAGATCCGCCGCCGCGTCGAGGACGTGGCCAAGATGGTGCGCATCCACCACAAGCTGAATAATCGCTCGACCAAACTCTCTGGCGGCGAGATGCAGCGCGTCGCCATCGGCCGCGCTTTGGTGCGCAAGCCGTCGATCTACCTGATGGACGAGCCGCTGTCGTCGCTCGACGCCAAGCTGCGCGCCGATCTCAGGCTAGAGCTGAAGCGCATCCAGGCGGAACTCGGCGCCACAATGCTCTACGTCACGCACGACCAGATCGAAGCGATGACCATGGCCGACCGCATCGGCATTCTCGCCGACGGCGTGCTGGTGCAGATCGGTTCCCCGCGCATGATCTATTCTGAGCCGGCAAACCTACACGTCGCCGCACGGCTCGGCCAACCGGCAATCAATTTGTTGCCGGTCGGACTGCTGCCGGATGGCGGCGCGCCGGCGGGAACAAAGACGATCGGTGCTCGCACCGAACATCTTTCGATCGAGAAGGCGGCGAACGGCCATGCCGACGGCGTCGTCGATTGGGTCGAGCATCTCGGCGACCAGAACCATCTGCATGTGACGGTGGGGACCAGGAAGCTGGTGACGCTAACCGACCCCGACACCGACCTGGCTCAGGGCGACAAGATCATGATCCGCTATCGCTCGCCGCTGTATTTCGGCCCCGATGGGCGACGGCTGATGTGAGCGCTGCGCGAGTGTTTTCCTGGCACCTTTCAACCGGCAATTTCGGGCACCGGACTGGACCAATTCGATGAAGCATTTTTTCAATCGCAGGGATACGACCGTAACTGAGGCCCTGGACGGCTTCCTCGATACTACCGGCGCCGGCGATCTCGCTCGCCTCGACGGCTATCCCGAGATCAAGGTCATTCTCCGCGCGGACTGGGATAAGACCAAGGTTGCGGTCATTTCCGGCGGCGGGGCCGGGCACGAACCTGCCCATGCCGGCTTTGTTGGCATTGGCATGCTGACGGCGGCGGTTTCGGGCGAGATCTTTGCTTCGCCGAGCGTGGAAGCGGTATTGGCCGCCATCCGCGCGGTGACCGGTCCCGCCGGGTG
Organism: Mesorhizobium sp. M0437; assembly: GCF_040321335.1. Lineage (NCBI taxonomy): Bacteria > Pseudomonadati > Pseudomonadota > Alphaproteobacteria > Hyphomicrobiales > Phyllobacteriaceae > Mesorhizobium > Mesorhizobium sp. M0437. The sequence goes on along the minus strand of NZ_JAMYRK010000001.1, from coordinate 171,849 downwards.
TCTGCTGATCGTCAAGAACTATACCGGCGATCGCCTCAACTTCGGCCTGGCAGCCGAGAAGGCGCGCGCCGAAGGCTTCCGGGTCGAGATGGTGATTGTCGCCGACGATATCGCCCTGCCGGACATTGCCCAGCCGCGTGGCCTGGCCGGCACCTTGTTCGTGCACAAGATCGCCGGCCACCAGTCGGAAGCCGGCATTGACCTGGCGGCGATTGCCGGGGCGGCGCGGGCAGTGGCGGCGGATATCGTTTCGCTCGGCATATCGCTGTCATCCTGCTCGATCCCCGGCCAGAGCCATGAAGAAAGATTCGGGGCGGACGATGCCGAACTCGGCCTCGGCATCCATGGCGAACCGGGCGTTGAGCGGATTGCGGTGCAAAGTGCCGAAAGGCTGGTTGCGATCATGTCGGAGCGCCTTGCCGCGCGGCTTGATCCGGTCAGCCACTACGCCTTGCTGATCAATAATCTCGGTTCGGTGCCACCGCTGGAAATGTTGCTTGTCGCCAATGCGGTACTGGCTTCACCGCTGGCGCAAAAGGTGACGCTGACAATCGGGCCCGGGCAGCTTATGACCGCGCTCAACATGAACGGCTTTTCCCTGTCGCTGATCCGGCTCGATGCGTCGCGCGAAGCGGCGTTGCGGGCGCCGGTAGGCCCCCACGCCTGGCTGCCGGCAAGAGCCGTTCGCCAAGCCAGCGTCGTGCCGATGGCCAAAGCCGCCGGCCCGAACAACGCGTCGAAAGCCAGCCAGGACCCACGCACCGACCGGTTGGTTGTCGCGGTCTGCGAACGGCTGATCTCGCTTGAAGGCTCGTTGAACGGACTGGATGCCAAGGCGGGAGACGGTGACACCGGATCGACAGTGGCGGCCGGTGCGCGCAGTGTGCTTGGCCGCATTGCAACACTGCCGCTCGCTGACCCTGCCGCAACGCTCGCCGTCGTCGGCGACATCCTGAGCGCCAGCATGGGCGGCTCTAGCGGCGTGCTGTTGTCGATCTTCTTCACCGCCGCCGCGCAGGCGCTGGAGTCTGGCGAAACGCTTCCCAAGGCGCTTCTCGCCGGCCTCGATCGGATGTCCTTCTATGGTGGAGCGAGGGTCGGCGATCGCACGATGATCGATGCCCTGGAACCCGCCTTGAGGGCGCTGGATAGGGGGAGTCTGGAAGATGCGGCGGTCGCGGCGCAACGCGGAGCCGAGGCCACCGCTGCCATGCGCAAGGCCAAGGCCGGGCGGTCCGCCTATATTGGCAGCCAGCTCGACGGCGTGGTCGACCCCGGCGCCTTTGCCGTCGCCGAGGTCTTCACTGCCCTCGCTGCGTTGCTCGAACCCGCTTGACTGGGGAAAAGAATGCTTCAATTGCCGGATATGCAATTTTCTCGTACTGCCGGCAGCGCAGGGGCCAGGAGCATGGGTGACATGGCGGCAGCGGATATTTCCAGGCTGATCGAGGCGGCGGCAAACACGATCGCCGCACATGCCGACGAGCTGACCAGTCTCGACCAGGCCATCGGCGACGGCGACCATGGGCTCAACATGAAACGCGGCTTCGAGGCAGTGCGGGCCGAGGCCGGCGCGTTTGCGACAAAGCCGTTGCCCGAGGCGCTGAAGGCGATCGGCACCAAACTGGTGATGACCGTCGGCGGAGCCTCCGGTCCGTTGTTCGGCACGCTGTTCATGGCGCTCGGCAAGGAGATTTCCGCCGCGCCGGGTCGCGCCGACCTGGCGGCGGCCTTCGGCAAGGCGATCGAAGCGGTTGCCGCCAGAGGCAAGTCGCAGGCCGGGCAAAAAACCATGTTAGACGTGCTGCAGCCGGTGCATGAGGCCCTGCTGCAGGGAAAGACGGCAGCGGACATCGTCGAGATCGCCGACAACGCGGCCGACGCGACCGTGCCGATGAAGGCGCTGCGTGGGCGCGCCTCGTTCCTTGGCGACCGTTCGATCGGTCATATGGATGCCGGCGCACGCTCGACTGCGCTTCTGGTGCGGGCCGTAGCGGAGGCAATCGAGAGGCGCGCATGAGCAATGTCGGCATCGTCATCGTATCGCATTCGCCGCTGGTCGCCGAAGGCACCGCCGACATGGTGCGGCAGATGGTCGGCAACGAAGTGCCGCTTGCATGGTGCGGGGGAAACGGCCATGGCGGGCTGGGAACCAATGTCGAGGCGATCATGGACGCCATCGACAAGGCCTGGTCGGAGGCGGGGGTCGCGATCCTCGTCGATCTCGGCGGTGCCGAGACCAATAGCGAGATGGCGGTCGAGATGATCGGCGAACCACGCGCCCAGAAGATCATCGTCTGCAATGCGCCGATCGTCGAAGGCGCGGTGATGGCGGCGACCGAGGCTTCCGGCGGCGCCTCGCTCAGGGAAGTGGTGGCGACGGCGCACGAATTGTCGCCGTCGTGAACGAACGGGAATTTTGACAAGCATGTCCGCAGCAGCCGAAGCCAGCGTCCTGATCACCCATGAGGTGGGACTGCATGCGCGTCCTTCGGTGAAGTTCACCAAGCTTGCCAAGACGTTTTCGGCCGACGTCGAGATTGCGCTCGCCGCCAACGGGCCATGGTTCGACGCCAAGAGCATCGTCAAGGTGATGGCGGCGAAAGCGCCGAAAGGCACTGTCCTGCATATCAGAGCCAAAGGGGACGGCGCCGGCGAGGCGGTCGGCGCACTGGTCGAGCTGGTGCGGCGCGATTTCGACGAAGGCAAGGACCATGCCCGAACCGCTTAGGCTGCAGGGCATTTCGGCATCGGCCGGCTATGCCGAGGGGCCGCTGTTCAATCTGGACCAGGCTGCTGTGCGTTATGTCCGCAAGGCGACTGCCGCGGACGAGAAGGCGGCGCTTGAGGCCGCCATCTCCATTGCCGCAGGCCGGCTCGCGACATTGATGGAAACCAGCGACAGCGAGGCGGCCGGTATCCTCGAATTCCAGCTCGCCATGCTGGAGGACGACGCGCTGACCGGCCCGGCCTTTGAGCGAATTGCCGAGGGCATGGCTGCTGATGTGGCTTGGCGAAAAGCGCTCGACGCCGAGATAGCCGGCTATGAAACATCCGAGCAGGACTATTTCCGGGCGCGCGCGGCCGACATGCGCGACATACGCGACCAGGTGCTACGCGCGCTTGCCGGGGGCGGCGACATTGCCGCGCCGGCAGGTGCGATCTTCTACGGCGAGGATATCGCACCGACGCGCTTCCTCGAAACCGACTGGAGTGCCGGCGGCGGCATAGCACTTACGGCCGGAAGTGCCGCAAGTCATGTCGCAATGCTGGCACGCTCACGCGGCGTGCCAATGGTGGTGGGGTTGGGGCTCGTAACGCGTGGGGTAGCCGGGCCCGGTGCTTCGCCGGCTCACCTTGCCGGAATCGCACTGCTCGATGCCGAACATGGCGGCATCGTGTTGGCGCCTTCGAAAGTGGAGATCGACGCATTCCGGCGATCGTCGTCGTCTTTCGCGGCGCATCGCGACAAAGCGGCAGCCTATTTGACAAGGCCGGCAGCAACGAAGACCGGCATAGCGGTCCACGTGCAGGTGAATATTGCCGATCCGTCCGATGTCGACCGCATCGATGCTGCGGCGTGCGACGGTGTCGGGCTGATGCGGACCGAATTCCTGTTCGGCAAGACGCTGCCGGACGAGGAGACGCAATATCGCGCCTACCGTAGAGTGCTGGAATGGGCAGGCGACAGGCCGGTGACGATCCGTACTGTCGATGCGGGCGGCGATAAACCTGTGCCGGGCCTGACCGTCGAGGAAGGTAATCCATTCCTTGGCCTGCGCGGGATCAGGCTGTCGCTGATGCGTCCGGAGGTCTTTGGTGTGCAGATCCGCGCCTTGCTACGTGCCGCCATGCACGGCAATCTGAAGGTGATGTTCCCGATGATCGCCGTTCCGGAAGAGTATGAACACGCCACCGCGCTGTTCGCTGAGGAGCAGGCTGACCTTTTGGCGCGCGGCATCGCGCACAAAATGCCGCCGCTTGGCATCATGGTCGAGGTGCCGTCGGTGGCCATCGCACCGGAGGCATTCGCCAAGGCCGCTTTCTTCTCGATCGGTTCGAATGATTTGACCCAATACGTGATGGCCGCCGCGCGCGACAATGCGTCGGTCGCACATTTGAATTCCGTCAGGCATCCGGCCGTGCTCCGGCTGATCGCCTCGGTTGCCGCCTTCGGCCGCGAGCATAATATCCCGGTCAGCCTGTGTGGCGATGCCGGCGGCGACCCCGCCTCGATCCCGGCGCTGCTCGAAACCGGCCTGCGTGACCTCTCCGTCGCTCCCGCCCAACTCGCGATGGCCAAGGCGGCCATCGCGGACGTTTCGATCTAGGCCCCGGTATGGCAGACAAGGCGTCGCAATCCGGCCCCGAAGAGGCGATCCGCGCCTACAAGACGATCCTGTCGCAGGTGATCGACCAGCGCCCGTCCGGCATGCGCCAGCGCCTCGCCGATGCGCTGGGCAAGCATCGCAGCTTCGTCACGCAGATTTCCAGCCCGGCCTATTCGACGCCGATCCCGTCGAAGCATTTGCCGGCTATCTTCTCCGTCTGCCATTTCAGCCCGGCCGAACGCGATCATTTCCTTGAGGCCTACCATCGGGCGCATCCGGGAAAGATGTCGCTGGCCGCAGGCTTGCGCAAGACACGCCATGTCTCGCTGATCGTTCCCGATTTCGGCGACGACAAGCAGAACGCGGCGCTCGACCGGGCGGTCAACGATTTCATCCAGAAGATCACCAGCATTGCCGGCAAGGGCAGCTGACGCTGGGCTATTTCGGGAGGACGGCCATGAAGAAATTTTTGAATTCGGTCGATACGGTGCTGACCGAGAGCCTCGACGGCTTCGTTGCCGCGCATGCCGATATCCTGGCGCTTGGCGAGGAACACAGATTTGTCCGCCGCAAGCTGCTCACACCGGGCAAGGTGGCGCTGATCTCCGGCGGCGGCTCGGGTCACGAGCCGCTACATGGCGGGTTCGTCGGGCACGGCATGCTGGATGCGGCCTGCCCCGGCCAGGTATTCACCTCGCCAACGCCTGACCAGATGATGGCGGCGGCCGAAGTCGTCAATACGGGCGCCGGCTGCCTGTTCATCGTCAAGAACTACGAGGGCGACGTGATGAATTTCGACATGGCCGCTGAAATGTCGGAAGGCGTGATGCAAATCGTGACCAATGACGACGTTGCGGTCGAAAACTCGTCCTACACCACCGGCCGGCGCGGCGTCGCCGGCACGCTGGTGGTCGAGAAAATCGTCGGCGCGGCGGCCGAACAAGGCATGGCACTGGAGCCGTTGAAGGCGCTCGGCGAGCGCGTCAACGGCGCGACGCGCTCGATGGGCGTGGCGCTGACCAGTTGCACCGTGCCGGCGGCGGGCAAGCCGACCTTCGATATCGGCGACGGCGAGATGGAGTTCGGGGTCGGCATCCACGGCGAGCCTGGGAGGCGGCGCGACACATTGAAAAGCGCCGATGCTATCGCCGAGGAGATCTGTACCGCAATCCTGGGTGACCTGGGCGACGGTGCCAGAGGCCAGGCGCTACTCTTCGTCAACGGCTTTGGCGGCACACCGTTGATGGAGCTTTATCTGATGTACAACAGCGCCCGCAAAATCTTCGAGAAGCACGGCGTGACGGTGATCCGGTCGCTGGTCGGGTCCTATGTGACCTCGCTCGATATGGCCGGCTGTTCGATCACGCTGAGCATGCTCGACGACGAGGCGGCTGTTTGGTGGGATGCACCGGTACATACGGCCGCGCTGCGCTGGGGCATGTAGCGGCGGAGAATGCCCCAGAAATAGTCGGTGACAAGACCGGTATCGGCAACGCCGCGCATCGCCAGACAGTTGCCCTCCTCACCCTGCGTAAGATAAAGAATCTGCGGGTTTGGGGAGTTCGAGCATGCGTTACAATTGGGATCGGGCGCCGACGGGTTTCGAGCGCCATGGAAAGGTGCTGGCAGCCGCCTTGCTGATCGTCGGCGGGGTCGGACTTATGCTCGCTGCCCTCCCGCTTTAGGGACAACAAACTCGGGTAGCGGACTACGTCTCAGCGCGTTGCCTCAGTGCGCCTGGCCAGTCACGGCGATGAAACGGCGGTCGCGCCCTTCAAATCCCTGGCTGAAGCGCTGCACGAGCACCGCAAGCACGCCCGGTTTTCCATCCGGGGTGAATGCGTAAGATTCCGACAGGCTGTAGGAAGTCGGGCAATTCCTCGAACCGGGCACCGCCTTGTCCTCATGCAGCAGCTTGATCGGCTTGCCGTCCTGACCCTGCAGCGTCAGGCGAAAGCCGAGCGCCTTGCCGGTCGTTTCGCCTTGCAGCGTCGCGTCGAAACTCGCTGAACAATCCGCCGTGCTGTCGGCACGGATCTGCTCGAGCTGGATGGTGCCAAGCTTCTCATAGGCCGGCGAAAGCCATTTTTGCGAAACCTGCTCGAGGCGCGCAATGTCATTGTAGGCGACCATGTCGTCGGGAAAGGTGAACCTGTCCAAGGCAGTCCGCTCGCCGCGCGGCGCGATGGCATATTTGGCCAGCAAGGGCGCCGCCAGTTCGGCGGCCTGTGCCCTCGCCTGCGCAAGCGTCAATGTCGAATCCTCCGTCTCGTCGGCGATGACGATCGGCTTGCCGCCGACGAACTCATCGGTCCGCGTGTCGATGATGTCGATCTCCGACCAGCCCGAATCCGAAGCACCGGCATCGAGCGTGCCGTACTGTTCGAAGGCGAAGTAGTTGCCGTCTGGCGAAAAGCCGATGACGCGCCGAGCCGCCGCGTCGCCTGCCTGAGCAGCTGAAGCGAGCACCACCGCCAGCGTCGCAACCGCGGCAAACCCAAGCTCATATCGCAATTTCATCGCGCCCTGCCCCTAATGCCGAAAATTCGAACGATACCGGCCCCCAGACCACCATGACCCGCACTTGCGGCCAAGTTAGAACGACGGCAAACGAAACGCACAAATACATGGTTACACAAACCAGCATACGCTATTTCAAGGACAGCAAACATTCCTGGGGAGGAAGCTGGATGGCGTCACGCTACCACGAGGTCTATGACGACTGGAAACGCGACTCGGAAAAATTCTGGGCCGATGCCGCGGGCGAAATCGACTGGTTCTCGCCCTTTGAGACGGTGTTCGACGCCAATGCCGGCGTCTATGGCAGGTGGTTCATTGGCGCCTCGTGCAACACCTGCTTCAATGCCGTCGATCGTCATGTGGCGGGCGGCCGTGCCGACCAGATCGCGTTGATCCATGACAGCGCGATTTCCGGCACAATCAGGAAGTTCACCTATACCGAGTTGAAGCGCGAGGTGATCGCGCTGACCTCGGTGCTCAAGAATCGTGGCATCCAAAAAGGCGATCGCGTCATCATCTACATGCCGATGGTGCCGGAAGCAGCCTTCGCCATGCTTGCCTGTGCGCGGATCGGCGCCGTGCATTCGGTGGTCTTCGGCGGCTTTGCCTCGCATGAGCTCGCCACCCGCATCGACGACGCCAAGCCGAAGCTGATCATCTCCGCTTCCTGCGGCCTGGAGCCAGGGCGCGTGGTTGCCTATAAGCCGCTGCTCGACAAGGCAATCGAGATGTCGCGGCACAAGCCGGAAAGCTGCCTTATCCTGCAGCGCGACCAACTGCGCTGCGAACTCAGGGAAAACCACGATATCGACTATGCCGACGCCGTGGCGCGGGAGCGGGCCGCGGGTGCCAATGTCGACTGTGTTCCGGTGCTTGCCACCGATCCGCTCTACATCATCTACACGTCGGGCACGACCGGCCAGCCGAAGGGAATCGTGCGTGACAATGGCGGCCATATGGTCGCGCTGAAATGGTCGATGGAAAACGAGTTCGGCGTCAAACCGGGCGAAGTGTTCTGGGCGGCTTCCGATGTCGGCTGGGTGGTCGGCCATTCCTATATCGTCTACGGCCCGCTGCTGCATGGCTGCACAACAATCCTGTTCGAGGGCAAGCCGGTCGGCACGCCCGATGCCGGCACCTATTGGCGTGTGATCGCCGAGCATGGCGTCGTCGCGCTGTTCACCGCGCCAACCGCCTTTCGCGCCATCAAAGGACAGGACCCGAAGGGCGAATTCGTCCCGAAATACGACCTGTCCAAATTCCGGACGCTGTTCCTCGCCGGCGAGCGCGCCGATCCCGAAACCATCAAATGGGCGGAGCAGAAATTGACCTTGCCGGTGATCGACCATTGGTGGCAGACCGAGACCGGCTCGCCGATGACCATCAACCCCGCCGGACTGGGCCTGTTGCCGGTCAAATACGGCTCGCCCGGCGTGCCGATGCCCGGTTATGACATCCGCGTGCTCGACGATGCCGGGCATGAGGTCAAGCGTGGTACGCTTGGCAATGTCGTGGTGAGATTGCCGTTGCCCCCCGGCTGCCTGCCGACGCTGTGGAATGCCGACGAGCGGTTTCGCCAAGCCTATCTCGACGAGTTCCCCGGCTTCTACAAAACCGCGGATGCCGGCATGATGGACGAGGACGGCTATCTCTATGTCATGGCTCGCACCGACGACATCATCAATGTCGCCGGCCACCGGCTATCGACCGGCGCCATGGAGGAGATTCTGGCCGCGCATCCCGACGTCGCCGAATGCGCCGTCGTCGGTATTGCCGATGCTATGAAAGGCCAGGTTCCACTCGGCTTCGTCGTGCTGAATGCCGGCGTCGACCGCGACGCCGGCATCATCGAAAACGAGGTTGTCACCCTAGTGCGCGAACGGATCGGCCCGGTCGCTGCCTTCAAGACGGTGGTGACGATCAAGCGCCTGCCGAAGACGCGCTCCGGCAAGATCCTGCGCGGCACCATGCAGAAGATCGCCGACAAGGAGGAATGGGCCATGCCGGCAACGATCGACGACCCGGCCATCCTCGACGAGATCACCGCCGCGCTGAACCGCCGCGGCATCGGCCTGTAATGGGCGCCGAAGCCGAGTTGCGTCCGAAGCTCCGGTATGGAACGACCGGCGCCGGACGTGGTATCCACGCGCGGTGTCGTCATGTTGTTTCGGAATCGAGACGCACCCACAGCCATGCGAGACGCCATACGTGACCCTGTTCCAGCGATCGAGAAAGCCCCAGGCCGCGGCACGCCAGCGGCTGGAGATCGATATGCGGGGCGCAGTCGTCTATGCGATCGGCGACGTGCATGGCTGCTACAAGGAACTCCGCGCCCTGGAGCAGAAGATCGTGCTCGATTCGGCGCCCTTCGAAGGGCGCAAGCTCATAATCATGCTTGGCGACTACGTCGATCGTGGACCCCAGTCGGCGCGTGTGCTCGATCATCTGCTGGCGCCACCGCTGCGTGATTTCCAGCGCATCTGCCTTGCCGGCAACCACGAAGTCGTGATGCTGAACTACGTCGACGGGATCATTTCGAGAGAGTCGTGGCTGGCGATAGGCGGCCTGCAAACGCTGTTTTCCTACGGCGTCGACCCGTCGCGCATGGCCGATCTCTATGGGTCAAGCGAGGAGGTCGACAAGCGCATTCGGGAAGTCATTCCAGCCGACCACATTAGCTTCATGCGCGCGCTGCCGGTCATGGTCTGTTCGGCGAAATTCGTGTTCGTCCATGCCGGCATCAGGCCCGGCATCGACCTCGCCGCGCAGGACGAGGACGACTTGCTGAATATCCGTTCGGACTTCTTCGACGCTGCGCATCTTCTCGACCGCTATGTCGTGCACGGACATACGCCGGTCGACACTCCGAAGCTCGAGGGACGCCGGCTTGGCATAGACACCGGCGCCTTCCAAACCGGCCAGCTGACCGCCCTCAGGATCGTCGACAACCGCGCCAGGTTGATATTTTCCTGAGCGCGATGTCGTCGCTCAGGCGGCTGCCTTGGTGCGCGCTTCCGATTTTTCCAGATAGTAGCTCGAATATTTGTCGAAGAATTTTTCCGAGCCGCCGATCGCGCCATATTTGGCCAGCTTCTTCAGTTCGACCTTGTTCAGCACCGCGCCAATGATCTTCTTGGCGATGTAGGGCTCCGAGCTGAGCATGGATTGCACCATCGCACGCGGCGTGCGTCCCCATTCGGTGACCAGCACGAAGCCGTCGACAAGCGGAGCGAAGGCCTTGGCGTCGACGACCGGCCCGAGCGGCGGCAGATCGACGATGATGTATTCGAAGGTTTCCTTGGCGTTATCGATGAAACGCCGCATGCCGGCTGAAGACAGAAGCTCGCTGGTATGCGAAAACTGGCCACGCAGGACGGCCGGGATGATAGCCAGCTTGGTCTGCCGGTCGATCTTGCCGACCGACTGCCATGTCTGCCCGCTCACCACAGCTTCCATCAGGCCCTGCTCGGCCTCCATACCGAGGCTGCGGCTGAGGCCGGGATTGCGCAGGTCGCCGTCGATCAGCAGCGTTTTCGATCCGTTGACGGCAAGCAGCCCGGCAAGATTGGCCGCCACCGTCGACTTGCCCTCGCCGGGAAGCACCGAGACCACGCCGATGACCCGGCTGCCCTGGCCCTCCATCACGACGTCGAAGGCGATCTTGGCGTTGCGCAGCGTCTCGGAGAACATCGATGCCGGGGCATCGACGGTTACCCGCATCCGCGCACGTTTTTCGGCTGCCGACAATGTTTTGGAGGGCTGGGATTTGGAGGACTTGGCGGACTTGGATTCAACGACTTTGACGTCAGGCTGACCGCCATTGCGCTGGTCATCCTTGCCAGCCTTGCCGATGACCGGCAGGTAGCCTAGGAATTTGAGGCCCACACGGTCGCGGACATCCTCGCCGGTCCTGAAGAAGCGTTCCCTGAATTCATTCAGGCCACCAACCCCTGCCCCCAGCATCATGCCAAGCGCCAGCGAAAGCCCCAGCACGATGGCTGTGCGCGGGGTTGCGGCCGACTGCGGCATCGTCGCGTCCGAGATGACCCGGATCTTGCCGACCGGGAAGGATTGCTGCTGGGCGGCCTCCTCATAGCGGTTCAGGAACGTCTGGTAGAGCGTCGACAGCGCCGTCGCCTTTTGGTCCAGCTCACGCAGCTTGACCTGCGACTGGTTGTCGATGGAGCTCTTGCCAGCCGCCAAGGCGACATTTGCGCGGAGCGCGGTTTCGCGCGCCAGAGCGACCTCGTATTCGTTGCGGTAGCTTTCGGTCAGTTGCTTCAGCTCGCCGAAAATCTGCGCCGATATGTCGGCCTTCTCCTTGGCGAGCGCGACGGCCTGCGGATGTTGCGGGCCGAAATTGGCTTCGACATCCTGCTGCCGCTTGGATACGGTGAGATAGCGGTTCTTCAGCGTCGTGATGACCGAGCTGCTCGGTTGGTCGTTCGATATCGCAGCGTCCTTGAACGCATTGTCCGAGCCGCTTTCGACGATCGACTTGTACTGCTGATAGCGGGCGCCGGCACGTGCGGTATCGGCCTGCGCGACGATCAGCTGGGTGTTGAGATCGGACAATTGCTTGTCGCTGATCAGCTGGCCGTCATTGACGGCCAATCCGTGTTCGGCCCTGAACTTTTCGACCGCCAGTGCAGCCGCCTGAGAGCTCTCACGAAGCTCGGTCAGCCGGCCTTGCAGCCAGACCGCCGCCCGCTCGGTCGCGTCGAAGCTGGCATCAAGTTGATCGGCTAGATAGGCATCGGCATAGGCCTTGGTGATGGCGGTCGCAAGCGCCGGATCGGTCGCCTGAAAGGAGATGCTGATGACAAAGCTCCGGCCGATCCGCTCGGCATCGAGTTGGGTCTGCAGTTTGAAGATTGCGTAGTCACGGGGCGATGAGGATGCGGTGATCGCGTCACGCGTCGCAGCATCAAGCTGAGTGACATCGGTTGTGCTAGCGGCGCGCTTGGGGCGGACAGACTGGACGATACCGCGCACAAAGCCAGCAACCTTCGACAGGGCCGATGTCGGAGGGTTCATGAAAGCGTCGTTCTGATCGAGCTTCAGCTTGTCGACGACCACCCCAGCCAGCCTGGCCGACTGTAGTATTTCGATCTGGCTCAGAACGGCGGAGTCGGTCTGCATGCTGACCGACGCCGCCGAAATGTCGTCGACGACCTTGTTCAATCCTTCGTCGATCAGCACGCTGCTCGTCGCCACATAGGTAGGAGGCGTCGTCTGCAAATAGAGCACGCCGAGAAAGAGACCGATGACGGCGCAGGCGGCAACCACTTTCGCCTGCCGCGCGGCCATGCCAAGCAGGCGCTCGATGTCGATGAAGTCTTCGGCGTTTGCCGCATTTGAAGCCGGCAATGGCGTCCTCTTGTCGACAGGAAAATTGGCATAGTTCATCTTCGGTCCAATTCTAGTTTGCAGGCGCTACCGCCTCGAAGGTCGGGACATAGGGTGCAAACCTTGCGCCGGACAGTGCGCGTTACGCTCGGCGCAACGGCCTGTCCTGCGTCATCAGCCGCACCCACAATGCCTCGAAAAAATGGACATTATGCGGCTTCTTCCCGACGCTGATGCGACCGGACGAATTCCTGCAGCATCTCGAAGATCGGGCCCTTCATGTCCTCCCGCGCCAGCGCGAAAGCGACATTGGCCTGAATGAAGCCCTCCTTCGAACCGCAGTCGAACATGCGGCCGTCGAAAGGCTGGGCGAAGAAGGCCTGGGTCTGTGCGAGACGCACCATTGCGTCGGTCAGTTGTATCTCGTTGCCGGCGCCGCGCTGCTGGCTGGCCAGCAACGAGAATATCTCGGGCTGCAGGATGTAGCGGCCGTTGATGTAGAAGTTCGATGGCGCGTTGGCAGGAGCCGGCTTTTCGACCATGGCCGTCACCTCGAAGCCCGTGCCGACATCAGCGCCGCGCCCGACAATGCCGTATTTGCTGGTCTCGGTCGGATCGCAACGCTCGACGGCGATAACGTTTGCGCCAGTCTGCGCATAAAGATCGGCGACCTCGGCGAGACACCCGCGCCCGCCAAAGGACACCATGTCCGGCAACAGCAATGCGAAGGGCTCGTCACCGATGACTTCGCGCGCGCACCAGACGGCATGGCCGAGGCCTTGCGGCGACTGCTGGCGGATGAAGCTCGTCGCGCCGGCGACGGGAAGCAGGCTTTCAAGCGATTCGAGTTGCGCCTTCTTGCCGCTCTGCTCCAGGGTTCCGATCAGTTCAGGATGCAGGTCGAAATAGTCCTCGATCACCGCCTTGTTGCGGCCGGTGACGAAGACGATGTGCTCGATGCCGGCCTCGAACGCCTCGTCAACCGCATATTGCACGACAGGCCTGTCGACCACCGGCAGCATTTCCTTCGGCATGGACTTGGTCGCCGGCAGGAACCGCGTTCCGAGCCCCGCCACCGGTATGACTGCCTTCCTGACTTTTTTCATTGCACGTTCCTTCTGAGGAGATCGATTTCAACCCTGTCGCAGGCGGCGAAACTGTCTTCATTCACCTGCAGCCCTTCACCTCCCCGCCACCACGGCAAACTGTGCCGCTACCCTTCGCAGCCGGACGGCGATCGGCATGCTCATATGCCGAACCGCCGCCGGATCGCTGAGCGCCGTCCATATCGCCTTGAGCGGGGACCGCGCCTTGATGTGCTGGACCAGCGACAGGAATGATGCCGCCCGGCGCAGGCTGCGAGCGCGCCTGGCGAACGCCGCCTCGGCCGCAGCATCCATGGAATGGGTCGCGGCGAAGGTGGCATCGGCCCTGCGCATCGCCTCGACGTGATGAAGTTCGAGCACCCGGGAGATGGAACCGGTGCGAATGTGGTAGATATAGCCCGTCGTCGGCTCGACCACGCATTTGCCGCCTTTAGCCAGAGCACTGGCCAGGAGGATATAGTCTTCGCCAATGATCAGGCTTTCATCGTAACGAAGCCCGTTCTCGTTCAGGAACCGGCGCTGGAAGATCGGCTTGAGGTAGCCGAGATTGAACCTCGATTCGAAGAGGACATTGCCGCCGATGAAATCCGCCAGCGAGATTTCACCGAGGCCTTCCAGATAGTCGGCCGGGAACATCGTCTCTTCGGCAACGCCATCCTCGCGAACGACCTGCAGATTATCGACCGCGATCTCGGCGCCCGCTTTCTCCGCGCCTTCGATCATGGTGCAGAGTCGCCCGGGATAGACCGCGTCGTCGGAATCGAGGACCGCGACCCACCTGCCGCGTGCAAGCTCAAGGCCGGCATTCCTGGCGCCGCCGGGGCCACGGTTTTGCTCAAGCGCGACAACGCGTACGATGTCTTCGGGGTACGATCTCGCCAGGTCGAGCGTCCGGTCGCGCGACTTGTCGTCGACGACGATGATCTCGACGCTGATATTGCGCTGGGCGACGGCGCTGGCAATCGCCCGATCGATGGTCGCCTCGGCATTGTAGGCGGCGATCACGAAGCTCACGTCAGGCTGCACGCTTGCCCCCTTGCTGCGGCGAAGACAGGCCGTATTGGCGGATTTCACGAACCCCGACGAGGCCGCTGACGACGCCGACATGCATAATGCCGCGAAGCACGCTGCGGTTCCGACGTACGGGGTCGATGGCGACCGGAATTGCCGACAGGAAACTGTAGGCGGCCTTTGCCGCGGCAATGCCGACCTGCTTGAGCCGGGCAAGGCCGTGTGCGTTGCGCCCCAGAAGATGACCGTGCGTCTGCCCGACGCGGAACCGGCGGCGGCCGAGCCAGTCGAATGCCGCCCTGGCAGGTGGCACCGCTTCGTCGACCCAAGCCTCCGGCGAAAAGGCGATGCGGCCGCCGGCCTTGACCATCTGGTCGAAGAATTCCGTATCTTCGCCGCCGGTCTGGCCACGTGCCAGGCTGAAGCGCCGGCCGCGCAGGCTCTCAGCGCCAATCCTGAGCAGGACGTTGCAGGTGTAGCCGGTGCGGATTTCGCCGCTCACCCAGACCGGCAAGGTCGAGTGGAAATCGCCTTTGCGCATCCAGGCGGGCGCATCCGGCAGGTAACGGGCTTGCACCGGCCCAAGCACCGTCGCAGCACCTGTTGCTTCCGCCGTCGCCACCAGTTCGGCAAGCCAGCCAGCGGTGGCCGTCTCGTCGTCGTCGATAAAGGCGACGAAATCCGCCGCACTGGTATCGAGGCAAGCGTTGCGCGCGATCGAGATGTTGCGGGCCGGGGCGTGCCGGTAGGTCACCGGCAGCTTCAACTCCCCCGCCAGCTTGGCGACCAGCGTTTCGGCCGTCGGCGTATCGTCGTTGTCGGCGATGACGATACCGACGTCGAACCCCGCGGGCATATCCATGGCCGCTATGGAGCGAAGCGTGTTGGCAAGCTCCGGCCGGCGGAATGTGCAGACGCAGATATCGATGCTTCGATTTTTCCTGAGCGGGTCCATCACGCCACCCCGCGCTGCGGTCGCGGTGCGAGCAGTTGCAGCCAGAAACCGACCGACCAGCCGAAATGCATGACCATTGCCGAGACCCCGGCAAGCGCAATGTCGGCTTTGCGCTGGCTGACGGCGGTCCAAAAGCCGTAGCCGAGGCAGACCGACGCCCATAGCAAAAGCGGCACGGCCGCCAGCCAGTGGACGAAGGAAAAGGCGGCGAGAAGAACCACGGGGAACACCAGAAGCGGCACCATCTGCCGGATCTTCGGGATCATGCGGTGCTTGAGAACGTTCTTCGCCCGGCCACGGCCATAGCCGAGATATTGAAAATAGAGGCCCTTCAGCGAGGAGCGCGGGTAGTAGACCATTTGCGTCTTGCCTGTCATCCAGATGCGGTAGCCGGCCTGGCGGAGCCGATAGTCGAGTTCGGCATCCTCATTGTGGCTGAAGGTTTCGTCATAGCCGCCGACCGCGGTGAAGGCCGATATCCGTATCAGTGCGTGGTGGCCATGATCGACCCATTCCCCCGCCGAAAGATGCCGGTGCTTGGAGCCGCCGGTGCCGAGCCTGGAGTTCTGCGCCGCTGCCGCTGCTTTCTGAACCATGCCGCTGCCACTGGTCAGCATCGAGACAACGACCGAATCCGCACCGGTGGCCTGCGCTTCTTCGACCAGCCGGTTGCAATAATCCGCAGGATAGCCGCCATGCGCGTCGATGCGAATGAGATAGTCGACGCCTTCCCCGAACCTGGCGACGGCGAGATTGATTGCCGCGCTCTGCAAGCGCTTTTCATTGTGCAGCAGGATCACCCGCTGATCTTTTGCGGCGATGTCCGCGACGATCGTCCTGGTGCCGTCCGTGCTGCCGCCATCGGCAACGATGATCACGGCGCCCAGCCTCTCGGCCGCAGGGCGGAGCTCTCGAAGCAACGCGCCGATATGGGCCGCCTCGTTCAGGCACGGAACCACGATCGTGCAGGATGGAATTTCGGTTTGCGTCATCGGCAGTCCTTCTATGCCAATGCTTCGGCAGCATATGGACCGGGAGCCGCAGTCAGCCCGCGGAGCTTTTCGACGAGCGCCCGACAATCGGCGCGGTCGTAGCTCCAGGTGCGCGGATTGCGGGCGAGAACACGCGCCCTCAATGTCCCGAACCGATGCTGCTCCATCGTGCCGACGGCGACTTCGAGCGCCTCGGGCGTGGCTTCTGGCAAAAGAACCCCTATGCCTTGCCGGTCGAGGAACCGGCCGGTTTCGGTGGCTCCCATCGAAATCGGCACGGCTCCGAAGCGGCAGCCCTCATAGAGCCGGTTGGGCAGCAGCCATTCGGAGTTCAGGCCCTGCTCAAAAAAGTCGATGGCCCAGGAAAAGTGGACCTCGCGGTAGATCGCCGCCATATCCTCGGGATTGCGGTAGGGCCCGCCAAACGAGAGCCAGGGTTCCGATTCGACGAAACCGTGGAAATCGGGAAATTCGGACAGCGCCGGGCGGCCCCTGAGGACGATTTCAAAGCGGCCGTCGAGGCGGCGCGAAAATTCGGCCAGAAGCTCCAGGGAACGGCGGCAGCGGAGCGCCCCGAACCAGCCGATCCGCCAAGGCGGCGCTACGGGGTTCTCCGGCGCCGCGCGGTCATCCAGCGAGGCCGCGGCTGGCTCGAAATACTTGTTTTCGAGCAGTTCGACTGGGGCGGCAATCTGCCCGAACGGCTTGAAATAGTTGGCGATGAAGGCCGGAGAGCTGGTCACCAGAAGCTTCACATCCCTAGCCAGGAAGCGTTCTGCGCCGCGCATCGCCCATCCCAGCGGATCGTCGCGAAGCAGCAGGCGATGGATATCCAGGCACTCGTAGACGATCGGCACCGTTGCCTGGAAAGCCGATCTGGCGCGGCGGGCAAGCGCCAGCATTTCCAGATTGCGCGCGACAATGAGGTCGGGCCGTGGCATTGAGCCCAGCTTCGAGCCGGTCGAGACAACTGCCTTCATGATCGCGGCCAGACGTTGGGCGAATCGGCCATCACGAGTCGGGCCGAGATCGATCGGCTGCAAGCCCTCGACATCAGCAACTGCGCTTGCCGTACGACGAAAGCCCGCCAGCGTAACCTGGGCGCCGCCTGCCTTGAGCATTATGATCCGCCGGCGCACTGCCGGGTCGGAGACGTCGTGTACCAAGTACAAGACATGCAGCATGAAAACTCGACCGCTGTTGGCCCGCCCGCGACAATGCTAGTACAGCTCTTGCTGCATCGCAACATTTTTGGTTGCAGCGTAGCAAAGATCCCCGTTTTTTGTTGCACTGCAAAATCGATGGGTTAATCTCGCTCTGCTTGGGCCACATGGACCGCGCGTTGGCCTGCCATCGGGCTGCGCGCCAATAATCACGACGCGAGAACCATCCTTGGCGTGCAGCATTTTCGGCCAACCCGCCTGCAATCCGCCCCTTCGCACCCGTCGATGGAAGCACGGGACTACTCACGAAATGAGGTCATTCCATGAAGATCGCGGTTGAAAACACCGTCTGCCTGAATACCGGGGATGCAGCGATTCTCCTGGCGATCCGCCATGTTTTCAAGACGATCGTGCTAGACGATATCCAGTTCTACGTCTTCGACAGCCAGCCGGAGGTGGCGGCGAGGCTCTACACGAAGAAAGAGTATCCTGATCTCGAATTCCACAAGCTGCTGTCGGAATCGCTGTTCCGCTACAAATACGGCAGTGGGCTGAAGAACCTGTTCAAGCCGATCTACAATCGGCTCGTCCTCAACGCCCTGCGGCGGTTCGGCATCCGCGGCGTTCTCGGGCGTTTGTTCAGCTCAAGCAATCGCCGTGGTCTCGAGATCTACAAAGACGCCGACCTCGTGGTCACGACAGGCGGAACCTATCTTGTCGAGACTTACAATCTGGAACGGCGACTCAATCAATTCCGGATCGACGCGATTCTGGGCAAGGACCCCGTCTTCTTCACGCAATCGCTCGGCCCGTTCAACAAAAGTTACAATCGCCAGGAGTTGAGCCCAATCTTCGATCGGAGCCCGCTCATCCTGCTGCGCGACGAACGTTCGCGAGGCCACATTGTGGACATGGTGAAAGACCCCGGCAAATGCCACGTCGTGGCCGACGCCGTCTTTGCCCTGGCCGACACCGACAGGATCGGAAAAATTCTGGCCTCCGGCCAGTCGGCGACCGTCACCGGCCGCGTCGCCATTTCCGTCCGTCACTGGAACTATGTCAGCGACGGCGAGGGCGGCATGCGCCGCTACATCGACTCGATCCGCGCGATCGCGACCATCCTGGTCAGGGACCACGCCAAGGAGGTCACCTTCGTCTCCACCTGCCAGGGCGTGCCGGAATACGCCCATGATGATTCCAAGACGGCGCGGGCTATCGTTGCCGAACTCGATTCGGAGATCGCCAAGCATGTCAGCGTGGACGCTTCGTTCCACACGCCGGAGCAACTGATGGCACTGGTGAAAGGCTTCGACTTCGTTGTCGCAACGCGCATGCACATGATGATCATGTCGCTCTGCGTCGGCACGCCGGTGCTGCCAATCGCCTATGAATTCAAGACCAAGGAACTTGCCAAGCGGATCGGCGTCGCCGACCTGCTGCTCGACATCGACACGGTGACGCCCGAGGAAGCGAGCGAGAAGCTCGGCAGACTTACCGCCAATCTCGACCTCTATCGCAGGACGAGCCTTCAGGCAGTGCTTGAGGAGCATGCGTCGGCGATGTCGGCAGGTGAGCTTTTGAGGCCGGTGATTGCCGGCCTAGCGGGCGTTGCGCATGGCGCTGGAAAGCGTGGTGAACAGGGCGCTGCGCGACTGGCGAAGGGCAAGCATGAGGACCAGGCCGATCGAATAATTGAGGGCAACCGCCAGGACCACCGCGAGCAGGTCTGACTGGCTGGTCAGCGATGCCGGCAACTCCCGGTACACGGACCAGGCAAGCAGCGATGACGCGATGAAAAGCCCCTGCATGACCAGGAAGTCGGCTGCAGTCACCGGGCCGACCCGGTGGACAAGAACGGCAAGCACCGGGACGCGCAGCACATAGCCGCTGATCGCGTAGGCCGCCGCGACACCGACGGCGCCCCAGTGCAGGCCGATGATGAAGGCGGCGACCGTCGTCAGCGACGAGTAGATGCCCCAGTGGAACATGGTCTTGGTCTTGCCCTGGCAGATGAAGATCCACCCGGTGGTGCTCGAGACGGACTGGATCAGGCTGGCGATGCCCAGCCAGGCGAAGATCGGCGCCACCGCTGTCCAGCGCTCGCCGAAGAGAAGCCCGACGACCTGGTCCGACGTCAGCGTCAGCGCCGCGATGCCGGGCATAGTGATGGCCGCCAGCATCCAATTGGTTCGCACATAGATGTCGCGAAACCGCGCCTTGTCCTCATGGATGCGGCTCAGCAGCGGCACCATCACGCGTGTCAGCGGCTGGTTGATGTTCTGCAGCGGAAACAGCAGGAGCTTGTAGGCGCGGTCATAATAGCCGAGCTCGATCGCGCCCGAATATTTTCCGATCAGGATGTTGTCGAGATTGCGCGAGAAGAAGTTGGCCAGATTGAAGCCGGTCAGATTGGCGCCGAAAGACAATATGTCGGTATCGACCTTCAGGTCCGGCCGCGACGGCGTCCAGCGCGCCACCTGCCATGCCGCGGCCAGCGCGACAACAGCCGATACCGCAGGGCCGATGACCAGCGACCAGTAGCCCAGCCCCGCATAGGCGGCGATTGCGGTAGTCGCAAGTCCGGCAGCAGCGGTTATCACGTCGTTCAGCGCGAGTTGGCCAAAGCGCAAGTGACGGTTCATCAGCGCCAGCGGCACCGCGGCGAGGCTGCCAAGCAGCAGCGGCAAGGCAGAGCCGATGGTGATCCCGACCATGCGTTGATCGCCATAGAAGGCAGCGATGGCGGGCGCCAGGGATGCAACCACCACGGCACTGCCCATCCCCACCAGCGCACTGATCCAGAATACCTGGTTGAGCTGCTCGGTGCTGATGTCCTTGCGCTGGACCACGGCCTGCTGCAGGCCAAGGTTTTGAAGCAACCCGACAAAGGCCACGATCGGCCCGACGGAAGCCACCAGGCCGAAATCCTCGGGCACGAGCAGACGCGCAAGCACGATGACGGAGAGAAACTGGATCGCCATCTTGAAGCCTTGCGCGCCGATCGTCACCACGCCGCCGCGCAGGGCGACGCGACCGAACTGGGGGGGCGGGTTGGCGTTCATGCCGGCTGCCTGGCTTCGGCCAGTTGAGCAACGATCTGCGCAAAACGTTCGTTGAGTACGTCCGCGTTGAAATCCTGCTCGATCTTGCGGCGCGCCGCACATGCGATGCGCTCGCATTTGTCCGGGTTCTCTGCCACCCAGACAAGCTTGCGGGCCAACGCCGCAACATCTCGCTCCGGTGAGAGGAAGCCTGTCTCCTGATCCTCGATCAGTTCGGGGATGCCCGAGTGATAGGTGCTGACGACGATCAGCCCGGCGGCCATAGCTTCCATCAGCGCCACCGGAATACCCTCGAGATCGCCGTCTCGCGCGGCTACGCTAGGCAGCAGGAATACGTGGGCATTGCGCAGGCGCTGCTTGACCTCGGCATGCGGACGCGGCCCGAGGAAAGTCACCCGGTCGGCAATGCCGAGATTTGCGGCGAGCTTCTTCAAGTCGTCCAGCAATTCGCCGCCGCCAATCACCGAATAGACCCAGTCGCGCCGCGGCAGGCTGGCGAGCGCCCGAAGGGCGAATTCGATGCCCTTCTTTTCGGTCAGCCGGCAGACCGAGATGAAGGACAGCGTGTCCCGGTCCCAGGAACGCCAATGGTAGCCGATCTCACCGGGCCGCACGCCCATATGGTGAACCATGACTTGCGCCGGGGGTGCGCCGACGCCGATCAGGGCATCGCGGAAAAACGCGTTCACCGGGAGCTGGAGAACGCCCTTGTCGAAGACAACCTTGTAGCGCGTGAGCGTGTTGTCATGCAGCGGTTCGCCGACATCGCGGCCGTGGAATATGGTCACCAGCGGAGCGGAAATCCGGCCTCGTTTCATGGCGCGGGCGACGCGCATGCCGTTATTGCCGAAATGCGCGACGATCACATCGGCGTTCTGCAATTTGCGCGCAAAAGCGATGTCGACAGCGGTCGAGAGCTTATCCCAGAACCTGCCCGACCATCTCCTGAGCGTCGGGCGAAAGCGCCCCAGCCCGCCCCACCAGCAGACGACCTTGCCAGGGAGAGCCTGCCAGCGGCGATCGTCGATGTTGCTGTCCTTGCCGAAGGACGTCTCGTTGCAGACGACGCCGACTTGCATGCCGCGCTCGAGGCACCCTTCTATCTGGTCGAGGACGAAGGTCTCCGACAAAGAGGGGAACTTATCAACTACGAAGCAAATCTTCATCGAATGGACGATCTTTCGAGGCCGGTCGGCGATCTGCTCGCGCGGATGAGGGATGACGCCCGTCGCCGCCGTGCGAGGCGCCTCAAGCGTCTGGTGTTGTGCGTGTCGTTGTCCCAAAGCAGCTCCCACCCTGGTCAGGCGCGAGAGCCGGCTTTTAGGCGACATGCATGGCTTTGGACGAAATACATCAGGCGGCACGCTCCAGCGCGCCTTGCCTGGCGCGGTCGAGAACGCCGAGAAAAGTCGCGAACTGGCTGTCGGGGTTCATTTGCGGCCGCTCCGAAAACAGCTGCGCCGCCGCCGACAGCCGATCGTACTCGGCCTTGTCGCTCCATAGTCGCCTGACCGCGGCGACCCAGTCGTCGAGCGGTGCGTCATAGTCGAGCACCACGCCGCCGGCGCCAATCGCTTCCGGCAGGCCGCCGCGACGGGACCCGACGACTGGAATGCCGCTGCAATGGGCCTCGGATGCCACCCGCCCCCAGGCCTCTTCCCATTTGCTGGGCGCCAGCAGAATCTTGGTGCGGCCATAGACGGTCTTCATGTCGCTGGTGCGGCTTTCCAGCCTGACGTTGCGCAGCGGGGCGATGATCTGTTCGATCTGCGCCCGATGGTCGTCGTCGAGCTTCCAGCTTTCGACGAACAGGAACGGAATTTCGGGGCATTGGCCGGCGATGCGCACGGCGAGTTCGAACCCTTTTTCGTTGTAAGGATTGATCAGCGTGACGAATTCGCCGGTGGTCGGCGTGCTGTAGAGCCCGGGATTGATGGTCGGCGGGATCACGGTCGAGTCGATGCCGAACCTTTCCTTATAGGTGCGCGCAGTGAATTCGGAATTGGCGATATAAAGCGCCGAATGCAATTCGCGCAGGTCGCCGGCCAATTCGTGGAATTCGACGTTCCGCAGATAGACCACCAGCGGTATTCCGAGCGCCTGCAGCGCCTTTCCGATCGGCACCGATTTGTGGCACTGCACGACGGCGACATCGGGATCGAGCCGTTCGACCGCGAAGCGCGCCGCCTCCCAGGGAAACCATGCCCGCACGACCGGATAGCCGGGATAGCTGTCGATGACCGCTCGTTGGCGAAGCAGCTTCATCTTGGCGCGCGCCTTGAAGCCGAACATGCCGTCACCGAACAGCGCCGCCAGAACCGAGGCGTCATGACCGTGCTCGCGCAGCTGCTCGACCAGATGATGCGTGCTCGACTGAACGCCACCGCTGAACTGCGGCGTGTAGCCGTTGCCGCCCGCAAACAGAACTTTCATGGACCTGGCTCCTTGCTGGACCGCCCTAGCGTCACGCCGCCATTCTGCCGATGCTGTGGTATTCGATGCCGTGGCGGGCGATGACCTTGGGGTCGTAGAGATTGCGTCCGTCGAAGATAACGGGCGTGGTCAGCGCGTTCTTCAGCGCATCGAAAGACGGCGCGCTGAAGCTTTTCCACTCGGTCACGATCAAGAGCGCATCGGCGCCTCGCAGCGCGGCCTCCTTGGTGCCGCACAGTTGCAGGTCGTCGCGGAGCCCGTAGATCGCCTGGCATTCCTGCATCGCCTCGGGATCGTAGGCCTGGACATTGGCACCGGCGGCCCAGAGCGCTTCCATCAGCGTGCGGGCCGGGGCCTCGCGCATGTCGTCGGTATTGGGTTTGAAGGCCAAGCCCCACAGCGCAAATGTCTTGCCTTTGAGATTGCCCTTGAAATAGCGGTCCACCTTCTCGAACAGGACCGACTTCTGCTGGTTGTTGCGCTCCTCGACGGCACGCAGCAGCTTGGCGTCGAACTTGACGGCCTCGGCGGTCTTGATCAGGGCACGCACATCCTTCGGGAAACACGAGCCGCCATAGCCGAGGCCCGGATAGATGAAGTGGTAGCCGATCCGCGGGTCGCTGCCGATGCCCTTGCGGACTTCCTCGATGTCGGCGCCCAGTTGCTCGGCCAGGTTGGCCATTTCATTCATGAAGCTGATCTTGGTCGCCAGCATGCAATTGGCCGCGTATTTGGTGAACTCGGCACTGCGCACATCCATGACGATCATCTTTTCGTGGTTGCGGTTGAACGGCGCGTAGAGTTCGCGCATCACCGCCTCGGTGTCCTCGTTGCTGGTGCCGACGATGATGCGGTCGGGCTTCATACAGTCGCTCACAGCGGACCCTTCCTTGAGGAATTCCGGATTGGAGGCGACGTCGAAAGCCAGATCCTCGCGCCCGCGCGCCTTCAGCGTTGCGGCGATCCTGGCCTTTATCCTTTCGCAGGTGCCGACGGGCACGGTCGACTTGCCGACGACGATCTTGGGCTCGTCCATCTCACGACCGATGGCCTCGGCGACGGCCAGCACATATTTGAGGTCGGCCGAACCATCCTCGCCCGGCGGCGTGCCGACGGCGATCATCTGGATCTGGCCATGCTTGATCGCCGCGGCGGCGTCGGTGGTGAACTTGATGCGGCCGGCGGCATGGTTCTCCTTGACGATGTTTTCGAGCCCAGGCTCGAAGATCGGGACATGACCCTGGTTGAGCCGCTCGACCTTTTTTGCATCGACGTCGACGCAGACCACCTGATGGCCGACTTCGGCAAGCACCGCCGCCTGTACAAGACCGACATAGCCGATTCCAAAGACAGTCAAATTCATTCGGTTTCATCCCTGTTCAAGGCTTCGGGCCTGTTCGAGCTTCGGTTTTCCGACCACCTTCGGCCCGGCCGGTTCAGATGCGCTTCTAGTTTGTGTTGCATGCCAGCGATTCGGAGAATTGGCAGGGCTGGCCAAGTGCAGTGAATGCAACACGATCCACCTGCATGGTGAGCTTGCGGCCCGGATCCGAGAACGGCCCCATCCAGCCCTTCATCGTATCGCTGCCCCACAGGCTGAAATAGATCCTTTGCGAATGGGTGGGCAGCTTCGCCGGATCGGTGATCTCGTGGACAAGCTTGCCGTTGACGTACCAGCGCAGCCGGTCCCTTTCCCAGACGAATGCGTAGTCGTTGAAGGCCTTGTCGGTGCCGCCGGCGACGTCGACCAGTTTCTCGTTCTTGCCTTTGCCGGCTATGTAGGCGTTAACCTGGATCTTGGACGTGTCCTTGGTCAGCACCTCGAAGTCGATTTCATCATGCGGCTGCTTGTCGGCATCGCCGACGAAGCTGAAGAATGCCGCGTTGACGCCAGAGCCCGTGTCGGTCTTCATCCGCGCCTCGTAGGTACCGTAGCCGAAGCGCTGCTTGGTCTGGATCTCGGCGCAGGCGAATTCGCGATCCTTCAGCTTGCGCTTCTCGAAACCGAGCGTCAGCATGCCGCCGGAAAGCCCGATCAGGCTTTTGGACCAGGTGCAGTTCTGATGCTTGCCGTTCGTCCAGCCGTCGGAAATGTACCAGCGCGCGCGACTGAGGCTGGTGAAATCATCGACAAAGGACGGCGCGGTTGGGAGATCCTGCGCGCCGGCGGGCACCAGGCCCGCAACCAGACTGCCGAGAACGACCAGCAGAAACGCGCCGTCTGAACGGAGCCGCCGCAGCTTGCCTGGGATCGGGCGCGTGAACGGGGTGCCTCCGGTTGCCGGGGCGGGCGTGCTTTTAAGATCTGCGTTCATATCAAACTCACCTTGTGCTGTGCGCCCCCAAAGCGATCGTTCGAACCGTGACGAAACAACCTGATCTTGACCTCTGTCGCTCCCAAGCTCCGTGTTGTGCCTAAAACCATTGCGCCGACCCGGGTGTTCGCTCAGCCTGTGCCGGAATCGGCGGGCTTCACAAAATCGGTCCTTATGTCGGGACCGTTCTGCCGCTTCTCTTCGAAGATTTCATCCAGCGAATGACGGAGATCCTTCATCATCTGCATCTGGCGCGACAGCGCTGCGATGCGCCGCTCGCAATTCAGGATCGACCTGGTCAGTTCGCCGACTTCGGAAGACCTGCGAGAGGAGACCGCTCCGTTCTCCATCGCCTCAACCAGAAAGGCGGCATTGGTAGCCGTTGTCCTGTAGCGGTTCTCAAGGCCGCTCTTCTCCGCCTCGACTTCGGCCGAGATCTGGTCCAGCAGCTTTGCCAACCGATCAAGGCGCGAGGTGTCGGTCTGCGTGTCGCGCGCCGGATCTCTCGACCGGAAGCGAAAGATCGAGGCCATGCAGTCAGCGCCCCATCATCGTCGAGCTGGTGAAGGGCCTTAGTGCCCGTCCACATTCAAAAGACATTTCTTGCATCGTCCAGCTCCTCCGACAGGGTATGTCTCGGGCCAGTTCGGTTGGCCGTCCAAAATTGCTGCACCGCAACATAGATTGCCATTCCCTGCGCGCATAGGCAACCACCTAGATCGTAAACTCATGAATCTCGTTGAAATGGTGCGAGCCGACCGAAGGGTAAGGGAGTGGCAACCGCCATCGCACGTTGACGGGCCTAGCTTTCGTTGGCCGTGCTGGTTCCGGCCATGAGGAAGCGCAGCGGCGGCACATGCTGACGCTTCGCGGCGAGGCCAGCGCGGCGAAACAGCGCATCCAGCTTGTCGGAGGCAACGCCGCGGACGACGGCTGTGAGGTTGGACGAGCCGGCCAAGGCGTAGGCCGCGGCCGGGGCCAACCCGCGCTCAGCCTTCACGTCTAAAAACTTCCGCAACCGGTATTTGTCGCGGATGTGCCGCTCGTGCCTTCTCAGCGCAGCCTTCGATGCCTCCGGCAAACTGTCGATCGCAAGCAGTGCCAGGTCGGCATCGGCCAGATGCTTCAGGTCCTGGGTCTTGTGCCGTCCGCTCAGCGAATCGGCGCGCACGATCGCGCCGTAGCCACAGGATTTGATGACCTTGAAGCGCGCGCCAAGGGCAACCGCACGCGCATAGAGTTCATAGTCTTCACCCAGGCGCAGCTTCTCGTCGTAGCGCAGCCCATGCCGATCGAGGAAGGCGCGGCTGATCACGGGTTTGAGGAACCCCAGTTCCCCTCGTTGCACACGGCGCCTGGAGATGTTGGCGTCGATGAAACCCTCGAAATCGAGGAATTCCGGCTCGGGCGAGAACGGTGGAGCCACGATTTTCGAAACGTCGGTTGCCGCGTCATCCCTGACAAGCATGATGTTGTCTGCGGCGAAATCCCAATCGGTGCTGGCGAACAGTCTGTGAAACCTGCCTTCGAAAAAGAAATCATCAGCGTCCAGAATGCTGATGAACGGCGACCTGGAACCGGCAATCGCGGCGTTGCGTGCAAAGGATGGGCCGCGATTGGCGTCGAAGCGGATGACGGAAAGACGGCCCGTGCCGTCGCCGGCCGCGTGGGCGACTTTCGCGGTGTCGTCGGTGGACGCGTCGTCGACGACGACAACTTCCGCAACCTCAGGCTCGCGTAATGCCGATGCAATGGCAGCCGGGATTGTCCGCGCCGCATTGCGGGCGGCGATGATCACGCAGACCTGGAATGATGTCATGGACATGCCTCTCGGTTGCAGAAGCCGTTGCGGATTTCCTCGCCCCGTCCGCTCAATGCCCCACCGCCCATTCTGAAATGCATCGGCCCAAACGCCTATGCTGCAAGTGCGAAGCAAGCATCGCCAAAATCATCGGCGCCGTCCAGTTTTTCATTTTGCTGGGTGTCATGGCCCGGTTGGGCAGGCGGCGAGCCTCAATCGGGACGGCTCCAGAAATGCGCCGCTTGGCAGAGCCGTTCCTACACGCTCCATCAGAGCGCTCAACTGGCAGAAACCAGTTGCTGATCCTCGCCGACCGGACGGCGGCGGGGCGGAGCGAGCGCGTCGAGGCCCGCAGTGTCAAGGAATTGAAAGAACAGGAATGCCGACTGCCGGTGTCGTTGAGGCGAGCAATTCGTCAGGGGACCGGCGAGCTTAACCACAGGTCACATGGACATCGCAGACCGCGGCCAGGCCCGAAATCAGTGAAGGCCTCTCCTGGCGCTGAGTTTCTCGGCTTCGGCCGCTTCGTTCGAACTCAGCTTTCGTTCAGCGTCGCGGATTTTGTCGGCCGGGGTCGGGGCATTTCTGGCAACCATGGCAAAGACCAGCAGAAAATAACCCAGTTGGATGACTATAGCGCAGCCGATGACACGAAACAGCGTCGTGCCGAGCGACGCGCCGCCTAAATAGGACCAGACGATCACGATCGCCAGCGCAAAACACATTCCGATAATGAACTTTGGCAGTGACATACCCGATAGCCCATCAACCGGCTCGGGAAAAAATGTCGACAAGCCCACCCCGAGCACCTCCCTTAAACTCTGCGAGCTTATTTAGGTTGCCCGCTTCTGGCCGGTTGCTTCCGGCCTAGCCCAATCTGTCCATAGTCCGACAGAAACAATTTGCAACTCTATTGAGCCGCGCAATAGGCGGCAAGGGCAGCTGCGCAATAAATTTTAAACGAATCCTCGGGATCGACTCTGCCATGGTGCAACGCACACGTCGGCATCACCACTGATTGCCGGATATCGACTCGCTCCAGTAAGATTTATAATATTGAATAGTATTTTTGCATAACATCAGTCATTATCTTGAAATTCTAAATGACGGCAAAGCTCCACAGGAGGGTATAAAGAGCGATTCGCCTAAAATCAGCCCCAAAATTGGACTAGTTTTTCCAAAATTGCCCATAATCTGTCTCTTTTGCGACATAAAGGCGAAATTTTGTGCAGGACGAGTTTATTATTTAGTCAGTTCATGACGCGACTATTACAGCCGTCTGGGAAATTGTGTGTTGCGCTGCAACATTTTTTTGGTATCGTGCGGTAAACCATCCGTTC
Source organism: Mesorhizobium sp. M0437 (assembly GCF_040321335.1). Lineage (NCBI taxonomy): Bacteria > Pseudomonadati > Pseudomonadota > Alphaproteobacteria > Hyphomicrobiales > Phyllobacteriaceae > Mesorhizobium > Mesorhizobium sp. M0437. The sequence goes on along the minus strand of NZ_JAMYRK010000001.1, from coordinate 143,471 downwards.
AACGTATGGAGTTTACGCATGAGGGACCTAGCCAAGCCGGCCGATGCGGATTTTTCGCAGGCCGGCGTCGATTTTCCGCCACCGATTGGCGGCCTGCTCAAACGCAGCTTCGATATTGTCGGTTCGCTGATCGGCCTGGTCGCTCTCAGCCCGCTGTTCGTGATGATAGCGCTGCTTGTCAGGTTTTCCGATGGCGGGCCGATTTTCTATGGTCACAGCCGGATCGGCCGCGGAGGACGGATTTTTCCGTGCCTCAAGTTCCGCACCATGGTTCCAGACGGCGAGCGGGTGCTTGCTGCCTATCTCGCCGCGAATCCGGAGGCCAACGCCGAATGGATAGCGACCCGCAAGTTGAAGAACGACCCGCGGATCACGCGCGTCGGAGCGGTGCTGAGGAAGCTCAGCCTCGATGAGTTGCCGCAGATCATCAACATCCTGCAGGGGGATATGAGCCTGGTCGGGCCTCGTCCCGTGGTGCGCGATGAGCTGGAGATTTATGGCAATTCGGCCGTCTATTATCTTAAATCGCGCCCCGGCCTGACAGGGCTGTGGCAGGTCAGCGGACGCAACGATGTTTCGTATGACAGCCGCGTCGCATTCGACAGGCACTATGTCGAGAACTGGTCGATGTTCGAAGACATCCGCATCATCATCAAGACCGTACCCGCGGTCTGGATGTCGCGAGGCTGCTACTGACGGCCGCTTGCTGGCCGTGCATCGAGGAGCGACTGTCCAGAATTCGGGCCTGGAACTCAGGCCCCTAACTCAGGCATCGGCAGCTCATCGGGCGGGGCAAACCAGATCGGAAACGCTCAGTTGAAAGCAGATATAATCGATATTTTTTGCACCGGTATTCTCTCCAGACGCATGCGGCGAGTACGGCTTTTGACGACTTGCCTTACAATGGCGACCGGCCTGACGCTGTCGCTAGCCTTGCCACAGTTTGCCTTCGCCGACGACTATCGCCTAGGAGCACAGGACAAGCTGACCATTCGCGTGGCGGAATGGCAGACCGTCGAAGGCACGTTCCGTGACTGGTCGGCCATCAATGGAGAATACACGGTCGGGCCCGCTGGAACCTTGTCGGTTCCCTTCGTCGGCGAGATGCCCGCATCCGGCAAGACGACTTCGGAGATCGCCGCATCGCTCGGCGAGGCGCTGCAGCGCAAGCTCGCTCTGGCCGACAAGCCGGAGGCTTCCGTCGAAATGGCACAGTACCGGCCATTCTACATCTCCGGCGAGGTGCAATCGCCCGGCCAGTATCCTTGTGTGCCTGGGTTGTCCGTGCTGAAAGCGATGAGCATTGCCGGCGGAGCCCGGCGGAACCCGGAGAGCGGGCAGCGCTACGACCGCGACCTGATCAATGCGAAGGGCAATTTCGACGTATTACAAGACCAATTGGTCAGGCTGACCGTCAAGCGCGCCCGCATCGAAGCGGAACTGGCGGACAAGCCGGCATTCGCGGTGCCGAAAGAGGTGGCCGACGATCCGAAGCTGCCCAGCATCGTTGCCGATGAGACGGCGATCCTGGCGGCCGACCAGAAGAAACTCAAGCTGCGCTTGCAGGCGCTCGACGATTTGAAGGCGCTGCTGCAGAGCGAGATCGATTCGCTGCAGAAAAAGATCGTCAACCAGCAGAAGCAGGTTGATCTGGCGAAGGAGCAGCTCAACGGCATCGGCTCGCTGGCGCAAAAGGGCCTGGTCGTCAACACGCGGGTTTTGAACTCGCAGCAAACCATCGCCGATCTCGAGGGCCAGATCCTGGATTACGAAACGGCGATTCTCACGGCCAAGCAGTCGATCAGCAAGGCCACCCAGGACGCCATCGATCTCGAGAATACCCAGAACTCCAGCCTCGCGACCGACCGGCAACAGACGGAAGCCGATCTCAACGAGGTGACGCTGAAGCTGAATATGGAAAAGGCCTTGATGTCCGAAGCCTTGTCGGGCAGCCCCATGCCGCAATTCTACGGCAACAACGAACCAGCGGCCTTATCATTTTCCCTGGTGCGGGTGGTCGACGGCAAGACCAGCGAAATCACCGCCGATGAAGACACGCCGGTGCTGCCAGGGGACGTGATCAAGGTCAAACCGGCGCCCCTGGCCATCCAGTAGCTTCTTTCCACCGGAGCAAAGCACCAACCCCGCAGGCAGCGGTCTGCGGGGTTTTTGCGTTTGGGATCTTATGGATCAGAAAACAAGCCGGCCTTCGGGCAACGAACCGCCTGGATCCGCCCGCTCTAGCCTCGCACGGCGTCCGGCTCCTCTAGATGGTTCACGGCGCTCCACCGGGAAGGAGCGACGGCCGGCACCCTCACCAGCTTGAAGTAGCTGTAGTACAGCAGGAACGATCCCATGATGTAGGGATTGAGGGTCTCGACCTCGACGAAGGATCGGATGAACAGAAGCACCATGACGCCGGCAAGAATCACGGACTCGGCTTGCCATGTCCTGAATATCAGCGCCGAGACATGACCCCAGAGCGTGCGCAGGATGATCAGCGAAAGCAGTGTCGCGCCGACGAAGCCGAGTTCCACCAAGGTCTCGATGTAGGTGTTGTGGAAGTGGAAGCCGCTTCGCGCGGCGATATAGAATTCGTTCCACAGCCGCTCGGCCTCGGAGAAGCCCTGCACCCAATAAGCCGCGTAGCCGACGCCGAGGATGGGCGATTGCTGCGCGGCATTCCAGCCCTGTTGCCAGAGGTAGGTTCGTCCGGTGAGCGTCGAATCCTTGCCGAAAAGGCCAAGGACAAAGTCCATCAGCCCGAGATTCAGCGCAATCACGGTGCAGGCGACCAGCCCGCCCGCACCGATCATGAAAATCACCCGGCGATGGCGGAGCGAAAGCAGCTTGCCGATGGAAAGCAGGGCGACCAGAGCGAGAACCGCGGGGGTAGATGCCATCGAAGTGGCGGAATGCGACACCACCAGCAGATAGCCCGATAGAAGGACAATCGGTACGATCAACAAACAGCTTATCCGGCCGCGCCTGAGAAAGGCGAGGTAGACAACGCAGAAATAGATGCCAAGCGATGCGACAAAGCCGATCTGGTTCTTGGAGCTGAACGCGCCGACGAAATTATACGTCCCATCGAGAACGTCGTAGGAATAGCTCGCGACCTTGAGCGAGTAGAGCAGGACGACGAAAATCCCGATCAGGGCACCTATGGTCAAGGTCCGGACGCTGACGGTGCGCGCGGCAATGTAGGCGCAGGCGATATGGGAGCAATATTGGACGGCCGTCCTTGCCGTGGTGCCGGGAGCTGCCGACCAGAACACCGAGAAGCAGACATAGGTTGCGAAGGCCAGCGGAAGCCAGGCGCTGGAAGCGTGCCTTAATATCTTGCGGTAGTCGACCAGGATGAGCGGTAGCCAGACCGCATAGTAGGCCAGGATCATGGCCTGGCCGAAAATGGTCGAGTAGGAAAACGCCCAGATCGAGACGGCAACGGCAAAGCTGCCGTAGACCGTGTTCTTGTCCGGATCGATCAACAGAGATTTTGGAATCTTCATCTCGATAGCGGTTTTCCGTCCTTGCAGCTCAATGCCGATTTCATGGGCCGCTCGTGGGCCGATTCTTCGGATCGATGGGAGCCTCGCCTGCAGGCGCTCGCATTGTGCAGTGCAATATAACCCATCCGGCGCCGCCTGTCACCCGGATGCCAACCGGGCGCGTCGTTCCAGCCGTTCTCTCCATACCGGGCGAGACGATTTGGCCAGAAGGCAGTGCCGTACAATTGACCGGTGCTGGCCCATCATAAGCTGTTCTGAGGTTGCAAGTCCGCGCTTGAACTTGTCCGCCGTTGACTTCACATTCGCCGCCAATTGGGAGGAAGACCACATGCCGATGAGTTTCGCGGGACGATTTGCCGGACGATCTGCTGTTATCACCGGCGGCGCCTCAGGCATCGGCCTGGCCGTCGCGCAAAGGATCACTGGCGAAGGCGGGCGTGTTTCGGTCTGGGATCGCGATGCCGCCCAGATCGAGCAGGCCAAGGCCATTGTTCCAGGCCTGCACAGCGTCACCTTAGACGTCGCCGACCCCATAGCGGTCGAAGCCGCCGCCGGAGAGACGATCGAAGCGCTTGGCGCGGTCGATGTCCTTGTCACCAGTGCTGCCATCACCGGGCCGAACATGACGACCTGGGAGTATTCGGTGGAGGATTGGCGCCGGGTCACCGACATCAACATCAACGGCGTCTTCTTCTGCAACAAGGCGCTGGTCCCGCATATGCTCGAACGCAATTACGGCAGGATCATCAACATCGCCTCGATTGCCGGCAAGGAAGGTAACCCGAACGCCTCGGCCTACAGCACCTCCAAGGCGGCGGTGATCGGCATGACCAAATCGCTCGGCAAGGAACTGGCCAAGACCAAAGTAACGGTGAACTGCGTCACGCCGGCGGCCGTGCGCACCGCGATCTTCCAGCAGATGAGCCAGCAACACATCGACTTTATGCTGTCCAAAATACCAATGGCGCGGTTCGGCGAGGTCGAGGAGGTGGCGGCGCTGATTTGCTGGATCGCGTCCGAGGAATGCTCGTTCACGACGGCTGCCGTCTTCGACGTCTCCGGCGGCCGGGCGACCTACTGAGGCAGGCCGGACGCAAACCGCGCGACCGGATCGCGGCGCCTTAGTCGTGAAGCTCTCGCGAGATCGGCGGGCCGATCGAAAAATCGCTGAATGTCACCTCAAAGCCCTCGCGCTGCGGCGAACAGCACATCATGCCGACATCGACCGTTTTCGACGGGGGGAAATAGGCAAGCCGCACCGGTTTCCAGTGCTTGTCAGATGGGTCGCGATACTGGACGCGGATCGTCTCGGCATGGCGGGTCATGCGGATCCTGACCCCGTCCGGATCGGCCGGTATGCTGGCCAGCGACCAGTCGGAGGCATCGTTGGTGACGACGACGGAAAAATACATCAGCCCGTCGGTGTATTCGATGCCGGCCTTGATCCAGTGCGTCTCGCTCAGGCGGACCATAAGCCCGGCCTGATCGTAAAGCACCTCATAGTGCCCCTTGACCGTGACTTCGGCGCTGAAATCGCCCTCGACCTCACGATAGAGGAAATGGCCATTGTCGCGCCAGAAGCCGTAGAACGTCTCGCGCCAGAAGTCGGTCTCCTCGCCGGTCCGTACATGCACCGTATTGTTGCCGAAGGCGTGGTGCGGCGGCGGATTGAGCCAGGTCAGGTCCGTATTCTCAGATGCCATCGACTTGCTCGCTGCCTGGCTGGTCTGCCGCCTTTTCTTAGCCGGCAAACGTGTAAGCGGTCTTCACCGTGGTGTAGAACTCTGCGGCATAGCGGCCCTGCTCGCGCGGGCCGTAGCTCGATCCCTTGCGCCCGCCGAAAGGCACGTGGAAGTCGACGCCCGCCGTCGGCAGATTGACCATGACCATGCCGGCTTCCGAATTGCGCTTGAAGTGCGTGGCATGCTTGAGGCTCGAGGTGCAGATGCCGGAGGTCAGGCCGAACGGCGTGTCGTTGGCCACCGCCAGCGCCTCGTCATAATCCTTGACGCGGATGACGTTGGCGACCGGTCCGAAAATCTCCTCGCGCGAGATGCGCATGGCGTTGGTGGTTTCGGTGAACAGCGCCGGCTGCAAATAGAAGCCGCGGGTTTCACGATCGAGCCGCTCGCCGCCGAAGGCGAGATCGGCACCTTCCTGACGTCCGATGGCGATATAGTCCTCGTCCTGTTTCAACTGGCTCTGGTCGACAACCGGCCCGATCTGGGTCTTGGCATCGAGAGCGTCGCCGACGACCAACTTGGCCATGCGGTCCTTGAGCGCCTCGACGAAGCGGTCGTGAATGCCGTCCGTCACCACCAGCCGGGACGACGCCGTGCAGCGCTGGCCGGTCGAGAAGTAGGCACCGTTGATGGCGCAGTCGACAGCGACGGCAAGGTCGGCATCGTCGAGCACGACAAGCGGGTTCTTGCCGCCCATTTCGAGCTGAAACTTGCGCATGTGCTCGACGCTGGCGGCGGCGACGCGCTTGCCGGTGCCGACCGATCCGGTGAAGGTGATCGCGTTGAGGTCAGGACTGTCGAGCATGGCCTGGCCGACCACCGAACCTTTGCCCATCACCAGGTTGAGCACACCCTTGGGCAGCCCGGCGCGGTGCAGGATGTCGACAATAGTCCAGGCGCTCTCCGGAACGAGTTCCGCCGGCTTGAAGACGATGGTGTTGCCGTAGGCCAGCGCCGGAGCGATTTTCCAAGCCGGAATGGCGATCGGAAAATTCCACGGCGTGATGATGCCGACGACGCCGACCGCTTCACGGGTGATCTCGACGCCGACGCCGGGCCGCACGCTCGGCACCAGCTCGCCCGACAGGCGCAGCGTCTCGCCGGCGAAGAAGTCGAATATCTGGGCGGCGCGGACAGTCTCGCCGATGCCCTCGACCAGCGTCTTGCCTTCCTCGCGCGCCAACGCCCGGCCGATTTCATCTTTCCGCGCGGTGATCTCGTCCGACGCCTTCCTCAGCACCGCATGGCGGGCCAGCAGGCCCGATCGGGACCACGCCGGAAATGCCGCCTTCGCCGCCGCGATGGCCTGCCGGGCGTGCTCGGCGCCTCCCGATGCATATTCGCCGACCACGTCGTCGAGATTGGACGGGTTGATGTTACGGGAGCCGGCATCGCCTACCCACTCTCCATCGATGAGGTTCTTTCGAAACGGGATCATGTCGCTGTCTTCCTTGTCGTCCTTCGATCGCCGTCTATCTGGACCACCGACCGCCGCACCGCAAGGCCGAAGCCGGGCAAACTTCTCCTCCTCGACAGGCATGTGATAGGTGTCGGGGCGGGAAAGACGATTCCAGTGTGGTGCGACGCCGATCGCACGGGAGGAAAGCATCATGTCCGACAGCGCCTTGCCGCTGGTGATCAGCGCACCCGAACCGCGCACGCTCGACCTGATCTTCACGCCGGCTGCGCTGGCGAAATTTCGATCGAAATACCGCATCGTCGAAATATCGCCCGAAGCGGTGGCGGCGCTGCCGGCCGATATCCTTGGCGAGGCGCGCTACATCGTCGGCCAGCCACCTATCGTGCCGGAGACGCTGGAAAAAATGAAGGCGCTGCGCTGCATCTTCAATGTCGAGAGCAACCTCATCAACAACATGCCCTACGAGACGCTGTTTTCGCGCGGCATCCATGTCGTCACCACCGGGCTGGTGTTTGCCGAACCGGTGGCCGAGCTCGGCCTTGCCATGGCGCTCAACCTCGCCCGCGGCATCGTCGACGCCGACCTCGCCTTTCGTCAGGGCAAGGAGCTGTGGGGCGGCGACGGCAACCGGGCGGCGCGGCTTCTTTCCGGCGCGGATGTCGGCATTATCGGCTTCGGCGATCTTGGCCGTGCGCTCAACCGGCTGCTGTCAGGCTTTCGCACGCGGACAAAAGTCTTCGACCCGTGGCTGCCGCCGTCGATCCTGATCGAAAACGGCGTCGAGCCCGCCTCTCTCGACGACGTTCTGTCGAACAGCGATTTCGTCTTCGTCGTCGCTTCGGTGACTAGCGAAAACCAGGGCTTCCTCGGCGCCGAGGCGTTTGCCAGGATGCGCAAGGGAGCCGCTTTCATCCTGCTCAGCCGAGCCGGCGTGGTCGATTTCCCGGCACTGATTGACGTCGTCCGCAGCGGCCATATCGTCGCCGCCAGCGATGTTTTTCCTGAGGAGCCGCTTGCCCAGGATCACCCGGTCCGCACATTGCCGGGGTTCCTGCGCTCCGCCCACCGGGCGGGTGCGCTCGACATCGCTTTCAAGCGGATGGGCGCCATGGTGCTGGAAGACATGGACCTGGTCGACCGCGGCCTGCCGCCGATGCGTTCGAAGCGGGCCGAGCGTGAGACCGTTTCGCGAATGCGTTCGAAGCCGGTCGACAAGAATTAGGCCGTCTGCCCGACGGGTCGCACATGCTCAGATGGTGAAGGACCAAAACAGGCAGGCCAGTGTCGCTGCGGCGAAGACGACGAAGAACAGGCTTCGCAACAGGATGTTCCGGCGCAGCTCGTTGATGAAGAGATGGCATCCGACGACGGCTGCGACAAACAGGAACCGCCAGTTCAGCAGTGCCGGGAGCACATCGCGCTGACCGAAAGCAAATCTCGCGGCGAGACATCCAACGATGACCGCAAACAACAAGATGACCGTCCAGAAGATCGCATCGGCGGCATGTGTCAGGACGATGCCAGCGAGCCTGATCGGCAGAACCATCATCAGCAGTGCGCTGAAAAAATAGATCGCCGCGAGCGGAATGAACGTCCCCGCATCGGCGATGTCGCTCAAGCGCTTGGCACCGATCGCGCCATAGGGATAGCCATGCCTGGCCACCATCAGGCTGAGCGCCATCAGCAAGGCCGTCAGCGCGGCGGCAAGCGCGAATGAGGTCAGGGCTTTGCTCATGAGGCTCCCGTTCCGAGCGAATCGAAGTCAGAACGTTGGTAGCCCATGGTTTGTAAATTGCTAGTAAGCATCATGCAGCGGCACGGCAGAGTTTCTCGGCGCATTCACTCCGCAGCTTGCAGACGCCGCCCGTCGATAATCGTCTTGATCTCGGCGCGGCAAGAGCCGCAATTGGTGCCGGCGTGAAGGGCGGCGCCGATTGCCGCGACGCTGGTACAGCCGCCGCGTACCGCTTCCGCGATCTGGTTGGCACCGACCCCGAAACAGGCGCAGACGGTGGCACCGCGGTCGACGCTGTTGCCGCCCGGCCGCCCGGCGACAATCGCCAGCCGCGCCTGCCGATCAGCATGGTCAGCACCAAGTTGTTCGACTGCCCACCCGCGCGACACCGCTACCGGGGTGGGCGCAAGATAAAGCGCGCCGACCAGCCGAGTTCCCGCGAAACGGGCGAAGCGATGGTGCCCGCCGGCGATGTCGTGATAGGCGAGCGTCTCCCCTTCCATGCCTAACAGGGAGGCGCCAAACCCGGTCCAGTCACGGCTGTCCTGCAGCGCAATTTCAAGCCGCCAGCCGGCGGGGCAGCGGGCGAGGCTCCAGTAATCGGCGTCAATCGATGCGGGCCGTTCGGCAAGCACGGCGAAGCCGAAGGCTGTGGCGGCGAACCGCTCGATGCGGGCGGCAACATTCTTCGAGGCCGGTTGGCCTGAAATCGCATCGGTCGTCGGCGCGACCAGTGCATCGACGCGCGCGCGGGCGGAGAACTGATCGGTCCAGTGCATCGGTACGAATACAGAGCCTTGGCGTTGACGCACCGTCACCAGGGCGCGGACCAGCACCTCGCCATGGGCAGTCGAGACGCGGACGATCTCGGCATCGCCGATGCCGAAGTGCTGCGCATCCGACGGGTGGATTTCGACGAACGGTTCGGCCATGTGCTGCGACAAGCGCGGGCTCTTGCCGGTCCGCGTCATGGTGTGCCAATGGTCGCGCACGCGCCCGGTGTTGAGCACCAGCGGGAAGTCCGGGCTGGTGCGGGTTTGTGCGGCTGGGCGGATGGCAATGAAGCGTGCCTTGCCGTCGGGCGTGTAGAAATTGCCGTTGGCGAAGAAGCGGGTGCTTTTGACCTCCGGCTGGCGCCGCGCGCGCCCCTCTGGCCTGCCGGCCATCTCCCCTTCAAAGGGGGAGATTGGCAGTTTTGCCGGCACCACCTTTTCAGCAATGGCAACGATTGGCGAAACCGGTGGTGACATCCAATCTCCCCCCTTGAGAGGGAGATGGCCGGCAGGCCAGAGGGGGGTGCCTTGGCTCGGCGCTGGCCATTGGAATGGCGCCAACTCCTCATACGTCCCTGCATCGATCCCGGCGTAGGCGCCGATGTCGAAATCGCGTGCCCCGTCATTCTCGAATGTCGACAACGCGGCATGCTCGGCGAAGATGTTGGCCGGCGACACATGCGAAAAAGCCTCGCCGAAGCCCATCCGCTTGGCGACTTCAGCGATGATCCACCAGTCGGCTCTTGCCTCACCGGGCGTGGCCAAAAAGGCTCGCTGGCGCGAGATGCGGCGCTCCGAATTGGTGACGGTGCCATCCTTTTCGCCCCATGCGGTGGCCGGCAGCCGGACATGGGCGTGGCGGACCGTGTCGGTCTTGGCCAGCACGTCGGAGACCACGACAAACGGGCAGGCCTTGATCGCCGCCTCGACGGCATCGGCATCCGGCATCGAATCGACGGGGTTGGTGGCCATGATCCACAGCGCCTTGATGCGTCCGTCGGCCACCGCTTGGAACATCTCGACCGCTTTCAGGCCGGGTTTTTCGGCGACGGTTGGGGCATTCCAGAAGCGTTGCACGCGTTCGCGGTGCTCGGGGTTTTCGATCTCCATGTGGGCGGCCAGCATGTTGGCCATGCCGCCGACCTCACGGCCGCCCATGGCGTTGGGCTGGCCGGTCACCGAGAACGGCCCGGCGCCGGGCTGGCCTATGCGGCCGGTGGCCAGATGGCAGTTGATGATGGCGTTGACCTTGTCGGTGCCCGCAGACGACTGGTTCACGCCTTGGCTGTAGACGGTCACCGTCTTCGCCGTCGCGGCAAACAGGCTGTAGAAGCGGGCCAGTTCGTCCTCACTGAGACCCGTGGCAGCCGCGATGCCGGCAAGATCGAGCGCCGAGGCGGCGAAAAGCGCTTGCCCGAAGCCGGTCGTGTGCGCCGTGATATAGGTGCGGTCCAGCGCGTTGTGCTGGCCGAGATAGGCGAGCAGGCCGGTGAACAAAGCGACGTCACCATCGGGCGCGATCGCCAGATGCATGTCGGCGATGTCTGAGGTCATGGTGTGGCGAGGATCGATCAGCACCACCTTCATCTCGGGCCGCTTTTCCCGGGCGGCGGCAATGCGCTGGTAGAGTACAGGATGGCACCAGGCGAGATTGGAGCCGACCAGCACGATCAGGTCGGCAAGTTCCAGATCCTCGTAATTTCCCGGAACGGTGTCCGAGCCAAAGGCGCGGCGGTGGCCGGCGACCGACGAGGCCATGCACAGGCGCGAATTGGTGTCGATATTGGCCGAGCCGATAAAGCCTTTCATCAGCTTGTTGGCGACGTAATAGTCCTCGGTCAGCAACTGGCCGGAAACATAAAAGGCGACCGAACCTGGGCCGTGTTCGGCAATGGTTTGCGAGAAGGTCGAAGCGACAAGGTCGAGCGCTTCGTCCCAGTCGGTGCGGCGACCGTGGATCTCCGGGTATAGCAACCTGCCGTCGAGATCGATGGTCTCAGCCAGCGCCGAGCCTTTGGAGCAGAGCCGGCCGAAATTCGCCGGGTGGTCCGGGTCGCCGCGAACGGTTATTTCACCGTCCGCGGCGACCTTCGCCAGCACGCCGCAACCCACCCCGCAATAGGGGCAGGTGGTCCTCACCTCGCGCGCTTCATCAATCTGCATGGTTCACGCCGCGCGGCTGGCCGGCGCTTCCAGCGCAATGAACAGCCGCTCGCCGTCGATCCGCACCGCAATGGTGCGCACCGCGCCCTCGTCCGCGCCGAGCGCCTTGCCTGTCTCCAGCGAGATCACCCAATTGTGCAAGGGACAGGTCACCGCCGTGCCATGGACGATGCCCTGGCTGAGCGGCCCACCTTTGTGCGGGCAATGGTCGTCGATGGCAAAGACCTGATCGTTGGCCGTGCGAAAGACGGCGATCTTTCCTTCCGGCGTGGCGACGCAGCGCGCGCCGCGACGCGGAATGTCCGAGAGCGTGCCGATCGATACCCAATTCATGTGGCCATTCCTCTTTTGCGCGTGTTCTTGTCCGAAAACCGCATTCCACTTTTCGGGAACACGCGCCTACTCCGCCGCCTGGGCAAAGCCGACCGAAGCCATCGGCCGGAATTCATGCTTGTCCTTGCCGGAAGCACGTTCCGACCATGGGTCGACCTGGGCGAATTTCTGCGAAAAGACGAAGCGGTCGAAATAGGCTTTGCGCTTCTCGCCATCGTCCATGATCTGACGCTTGATCTCAGCTATGCCGACGCGCTTGGCCCATTTGTAGATACGCTCGAGATAGCGACCCTGCTCGCGATACATCTGCGTCAACGCCACGATATGCTCCAGCGCCTCGTCCTCGGTCTTGACCAGGCCGAGCACTTCGGTGCCCTTGATGTCGAGACCGGCGGCGCCGGCGAAATGGATCTCGTAGCCGCTATCGACGCAGATCACGCCGACATCCTTGCAGGTCGCCTCGGCACAGTTTCGCGGACAGCCCGACACCGCCATCTTGACCTTGGCCGGGGTCCACGAGCCCCACATGAATTTTTCGATACGGATGCCCAAGCCGGTCGAATCCTGCGTGCCGAAGCGGCACCAGTCCGAGCCGACACAGGTCTTCACCGTGCGCAGTCCTTTGGCATAGGCGTGGCCGGAGACGAAGCCGGCCTGGCCGAGATCGGCCCATACCGCCGGCAGGTCTTCCTTGCGGATGCCGAGCATGTCAATGCGCTGGCCGCCGGTGACCTTGACCATCGGGATCTCGAACTTGTCGACGACGTCGGCGATGGCGCGCAATTCGGCGGCGTTGGTGACGCCGCCCCACATGCGCGGCACTACCGAATAGGTGCCGTCCTTTTGGATGTTGGCGTGGACGCGCTCGTTGATGAAGCGCGACTGGTAATCGTCGGCGTATTCGTCGGGCCAGTCGCAGACGAGATAATAGTTGAGCGCCGGCCGGCATTTGGCGCAGCCGCAGGAGGTCTTCCACTCCAGTTCCTGCATGACGGCGGGAATGGTCTTCAGGCCCTTGGCCTTGATCAGCCGGCGGACCTCGTCATGGCCAAGCGCGGTGCAGCTGCACATCGGCTGGACCGCCGCGGGGTTGTATTTGTCGCCGATGGTCAGCACCATCAGCTTTTCGACCAGCCCGGTGCAGGAGCCGCAGGAGGCCGACGCCTTGGTGTGGGCGCGCACATCGTCGAGCGAGGTCAAGCCCCTGGCCGTGATCGCGCCGGTGATCTTTCCCTTGCATACGCCGTTGCAACCGCAGATTTCCGCATCATCCGGCAAGGCTGCAACGGCCGCCATAGGGTCCAGGGGGGCGCCTCCCTGGTAGGACTGGCCGAAGATGAGCGTATCGCGCATCTCGGATATGTCGGTCTGCTTCTTCTTGAGGTCGTTGAACCAGGCGCCGTCCGCCGTCTCGCCATAGAGCACGGTGCCGATGATGCGGTCGTCCTTGAGTACCAGGCGCTTGTAGACGCCGGCCGCGGCATCGCGCAGCACGATCTCCTGGCGGTCATCGCCCTCGGCGAAGTCGCCGAGAGAGAACAGCTCGATGCCGGTGACCTTGAGCTTAGTCGGCGTGTCCATGTGGACGAAAGCCGCCGCCTCATTGCCGGCCAGATGGCTGGCGGCGACGCGCGCCATCTCGTAGAGCGGCGCGACCAGCCCGTAGACCTGGCCGTTGACCTCGGCGCATTCGCCGATTGCGTAGATATCGGGATCGTTGCTGCGCATGCCGGCGTCGACGACGATGCCGCGATTGACCGCAATGCCGGCTTCCTTCGCCAGCGCCGCATTCGGCCTGATGCCCACCGCCATGACGACGAGCGTTGCGGGAATGACTGTGCCGTCGGCAAGCTCCACCCGCTCGACCTTGCCGTTGCCGGTGATCGCCTGGGTGTTGGCCTTGGTGATGACCTTGATGCCGCGCTGCTCGACGGCGCGCTGCAGGAGATATCCGGCGGCCGGATCGAGCTGACGCTCCATCAGCGTCGGCATGACGTGCAGCACGGTGACGTCCATGCCCTGCGCGTTCAGACCCGCAGCCGCTTCCAGGCCGAGCAGGCCGCCGCCGATGACGACAGCCTTGGCCCGCGACTGGGCGGCAAGCATCATCGCCCGGACGTCGTCGAGATCGCGATAGGTGAGCACGCCCGGCAGGTCATGGCCTGGCACCGGAATGATAAACGGCACCGAGCCGGTGGCGATGACGAGCTTGTCGTAGGGCTCGGTCACGCCATGATCGGAGGTGACGGTCTTTGCCTGCCGGTCGATGGCGACGATCTTGTGGCCCTTGTAGAGGGTGATGCCGTGCTTGATGTACCAACCGTCGCCATGGATGATGATCTCCTCATAGGCCTTTTCTCCCGATAGAACCGGCGACAGCATGATGCGGTCGTAGTTCACGCGCGGCTCGGCGTTGAAGATGGTGACCTGGTAGCGCCCAGGCGCCTTTTCCAGGAGATGCTCCAGCATGCGCCCGGGGGCCATGCCGTTGCCGATGATGACGAGTTTCTCGGTCATGTCCTGATCCACTCCGCTCTCACTCAGCCGCGTAGGAAAGGCCTGAAGCTTCGTCAGACGCCGTGCGCTCCATCCGCCGGATGGAAAAATGCATCCAGGCAAAGCAGGTGGCGACAATGACGAAGAGCAGCATGAAGCAGCTCGACCAGACGCCGGTGAGGTCGTTGAGCACGCCGAAGGCGATTGGCAGGATAAAGCCGCCGAGCCCGCCAATCATGCCGACAACGCCGCCGACCGCGCCGACACTCTGCGGATAGTAAGCCGGGATGTGCTTGTAGACGGCGGCCTTGCCAAGGCTCATGAAGAAGCCGAGCACACAGGCAACGGCTATGAAGGCAAGCGGGCCGATCTCGAAATGGAAGGCGATCGGCCCGCTGATACCGCGCACGACGTAGTCTGCCGAGGGGAGAGACAGAACGAGAGTCGCGACGGCACTGACAGCGAAGGTGCAGTAGAGCACGGTGCGGGCGCCGATCCGGTCGGAAAGCACGCCGCCATAGGCGCGGAAAATACTTGCCGGAATTGAATAGGCCGCGCCAATCATGCCGGCGGTCGCAAGCCCGAAGCCGTAGACGCCGATCAGGTAGCGGGGCAGCCACAGCGAGAGCGCCACGAATGCACCGAAGGCGAAGAAATAATAGAAGGCGAAGCGCCAGACCTGCAGGTTCTTGAGCGGCGCGAATTCCTGCAAGAAGCTTCTCTTGGGCGCTGCCTTGCCGGCGCGGCGCTCGCGGATGACCGGATCGTCGCCAGTCGTGAACCAGAAGACGGCGGCCATGACGACGAGTGCTGCCGCCCAGATCAGCGCGACCGACTGCCAGCCCCAGGAAAGAAGCACGAACGGTGCCAGGAACTTGGTGACCGCGGCGCCGACATTGCCGACACCGAAAATGCCAAGCGCCGTACCCTGCTTGCCGGCCGGGAAGAAGCGCGAGACATAGGCGACACCGACGGCGAAGGAACCGCCGGCGAGCCCAACGCCTAATGCGGCGACCAGCATCTGCCCGTAGGTGTGCGCAAAAGCGAGCAGAAAGGTCGCGACCGCCGCCGCAAGCATGGTCGCGGTGTATACCAGCCGTCCGCCAAAACGGTCGGTCCAGACACCGAGCACCATACGCACGAGCGAGCCGGTGAGGATCGGCGTGCCGACGAGCAGGCCGAACTCCGTCTCGTTCAGCCCCAACTCCTGCTTTATGCGCACGCCGATGATTGAAAAGATCGTCCACACCGCGAAGCAGACGGTGAAGGCGATGGTGGACATGGCAAGCGCCTGCCGGGGAGCGCTGTCCTGGCTGGGCGCGGCTGGGAGATTTGCGGTCATTTTCTGGCTCCGGTTTGCGGCGTGGGAGGCACCGCCCTTGTCTGTTCGTTCGCGACTGTCAGCGGCGCAGCATCGGCGAACTGGTTGAAACCGACCTTTGCGCGGTCACTTCAAGACCCTTGCCGTCAGTCTTGGCGCCGGCGGGAAAGAGGAGGAGCGCGGCGGTGAACAGCGCCGCCGTCAGCGCGCTAGCGGCCAGAAAATCGCGGCGCGTGAAGTCCGCGAGGGACGCGCCAGTTCCGATCCGTTTCGTCATCGTCGTCTCCGGTTGGCGCCGCTTGGGACCAGCGTGTCGATTGCGTCAAAACAAAAAAGCCGCCGGCCAGGTCTTCGCGTCCGGGATTTCGGGAGCGCGTGTGGACCTGAGCGGCAGCTTTGCCTGTGGCGCCCGCCATTGGACGCCGTGTCACTTGGCCCTTGCGGACCCTACATTTTGGAAAGCAGGAAGCGTGCCAATTCGACAGCGCTCTTAATTATAGAATGAAATCAATATGAACCGCAGCCGCGCGACTTTTGACCAAGCTCGGCAGCGGATCAAAGATTAGTCAAAATGCCTTGCACAGCAGCATAATATTTGTGCAATGCGGTAGATTGCCCATTGCCGATGCAGATTTGCCAATGATGATGACGAGTTTCCAATTATGGCCTTACTCCGCGGCTTCGACGAAGCGGTGGCGTTCGTAGAGGAATTTCAGCACCGCCTCGCGGCAGCGCAGGAAGGTGCGGTCGGAGGAAAGCTCAATGCGCCGACGCGGCCGGGCCAGCGGCACGGGAAGAACCTCGCCGATGGTGGCCGCCGGCCCGTTGGTCATCATGACGATGCGGTCGGACAGCAGCACCGCCTCGTCGACATCGTGAGTGATCATGATCGTCGTCGAGCCGAGCCTCGAATGGATATCCATCACCGCGTCCTGAAGATGCGCGCGGGTCAGCGCGTCGAGCGCGCCGAAGGGCTCGTCGAGCAGCAGGATCTTCGGCTCCATGGCCAGCGCCCGGGCGATGCCGACGCGCTGCTTCATGCCGCCCGAAATCTCGGCCGGACGTTTGTCCTTGGCATGCGCCATCTGCACGAGATCGAGATTGCGCATGATCCATTCATGCCGCTCGGCCCGGCTCTTTTTGCCGCCGAAGACCTTGGATACCGCGAGGTTGATGTTTTCGTAGACGGTGAGCCAAGGCAGCAGGCTGTGGTTCTGGAACACCACGGCGCGTTCCGGGCCGGGGCTGTCGACCTCCTTGTCTTCGAGCAGGACGGCGCCGGCCGAGACCTTGGTCAGGCCGGCGATCAGGTTGAGCAAGGTCGACTTGCCGCAGCCGGAATGGCCGATGATCGAGACGAATTCGCCCTTGTCGATAGTCAGCCGGATGTCCTTCAGCACGTCGCTGACCTGGCTGCCGCGGGCGAAGGATTTGTTGATGTGGTCGAGTTTCAGATAGGCCGTCATCGTCCCTCTCCTCACTTTGCCGTTGTGCCGCGGGTGACGAAGACGCCGACCGCCGCGACCAGGCGGTCGAGGCAAAAGCCGGTGATGCCGATATAGGCGAGCGCGACAATGATGTCGGGCAGGCGCGACGAGTTCCACGCGTCCCAGATGAAGAAGCCGATGCCGACGCCGCCGGTCAGCATTTCGGCGGCGACAATGGCGAGCCAGGACAGGCCGATGCCGATCCGCAAGCCGGTGAAGATGTAGGGCGCGGCCGCCGGCACCATGATCTTCACAAAGAACTCGAACTGGTTGAGCCGGAGGATACGGGCGACGTTGCGGTAGTCCTCGGGGATGTTGCGGACACCGACCGCGGTGTTGATGATGATGGGCCAGATCGAGGTGATGAAGATGACGAAGATCGCCGACGGGCTGGAATCGCGGAACGCCGCCAGCGACAGCGGCAGCCACGCGAGCGGCGGCACCGTGCGCAGGATCTGGAAGACCGGATCGAGACCGCGCATCGCCCAGATCGACTGGCCGACGAGCGCGCCGAGCGCGACGCCGACGATTGCTGCCAGGCCGAAGCCCATGGCGACGCGCTGCAGCGACATCAGCACCCGCCAGGCGAGTCCGATGTCCTGCGGGCCATTGTCGAAGAACGGGTGGGCGATCAGGTCATAGGCCTCGTTCCACACCTGGCTCGGCGGTGGCAGGCTGGCCGTGGGCGACGAACAGGCGACCTGCCAGACGACGAGCATAATGGTGATGACGATGACCGGCGGCACCAGCGTGCTGGCCAGTTTGGCGGCGATCGCGGCCGGGTCGAAGCGGCGCCGCGCCCTGGCGGTCAAGGCGATGATTTCGGCGGGCTTGGCCGGTGCGGGGAACGGCTTCACCTTGCGGTCCTCGATGGCTTGGATAGACATTTCTCGAAAAACTCCTTGGCGGCAGGTGCAAGGCAGGCGGCGGTGCCACCGCCTGCCTTGCACCTATGTCAGGCTCAGGCCGACACCTTGATTCTCAGGCTGTCGAGATAGGCCGACGGGTTCTCCGGATCGAAGATCTTGCCGTCGAAGAAGGTTTCGGCGCCGCGCGACGTAGACGCCGGAATATCGGCCGCGGCGACACCAAGATCCTTGGCCGCCTCGCGCCACAGATCCTCACGGTTTACTTGGCCGACCAGTGCTTTGATGTCGGTGGTCGGCGCGAACTTGCCCCAGCGGATATTTTCGGCGAGGAACCAGCTGTCGTGGCTCTTGAAGGGATAGGACACGCCGCCCTTCCAGAACTTCATATAGAGGTCGGTGCCGTTGGCGACGCGGCCATTGCCGTAGTTGATGTCGCCCTTGAGGCGGCCGATGATGTCGGCAGTCGGCACGTTCATCCACTGCCGCTTGCCGATGATGGCGGCCATCTCGTCCTTGTTTTCTTTTGCCTCGCACCATTGCTGGGCTTCCATGACGGCCATCAGGATCGCCTTGGTGGCGTTCGGGTACTTGTCGATAAAGGCGGCGCGCAGGCCGAGCGCCTTTTCCGGATGGCCCTTCCACAGTTCGCCGGTGGTGGCGGCGGTGAAGCCGACGCCCTGGTGGACGAGTTGCTCGTTCCACGGCTCGCCGACACAGAACACGTCCATGTTGCCGACCTTCATGTTGGCGACCATCTGCGGCGGCGGCACGACGATGGTCGAGACGTCCTTGTCGGGATCGATGCCGCCGGCAGCCAGCCAGTAGCGCAGCCAAAGATCGTGCGTGCCGCCCGGGAAGGTCATGGCGGCCTTCACCTCCTTGCCTGCGGCCTTTTTCGCAGCGAAGGCGTCCTTCAGCTTGGAGGCGTCGAGGCCGACGCCGGTGCCGGCATATTCCTGGGCGACGGAAATGCCCTGGCAGTCGTAGTTGAGCCGCGCCACGATCGCCATCGGCAGTGGCTGCTTGTTTTGCGTCACCTTGCCGGTGTGCATCAGATAAGGCATCGGCGTCAGGATATGGGCGCCGTCAATGCCGTTGGCTTCGCCGCCGAGCACCAGATTATCGCGCGTCGCCCCCCAGGAGGCCTGCTTGAGCACCTCGACATCGGGCATGCCGAATTTCTCGAACAGGCCTTTCTCCTTGGCGATCATCAACGGTGCTGCATCAGTCAATGCGATGAAGCCGAGCTTGGCGCCGGTGACTTCCTGCGCGGCGGGCGCCGCATAGGCGCCGGAGGGCAGCAGCGCACGCGCCGCCGCCAGCGTTGCCGCGGTGGCCGCGCTGATCCTCAGGAAATCCCGGCGGCTGATCGCCGTTTGGGCGGAATGGCTATTGGTGCTTTTCGTCATCGTCATCTCCGGTTGGGCGCGGCTTGGGATCGGCGCCGTCGATTGCGTGTTCGACCAAAACAAAAAAAGCCGCCGGCCAGGCCGCGCGCGTCCGTCCATCCGGGATCGCGTGTCGACCTGAGCGGCAGCTTTGCCTGTAGCGCCCGCCATTGGACGCCTATTCCGTGACCCGAGAAGAGTCTGCCTATTGCAAAGCAGGAACCGTGCCAGTTTCGGAATGGATGACAAACATCAATGAGATCAACGGCATGCCACAATCTTCGGCGCGCCGGCCCGCTGGGCGAGCAAGCCAAGGATTGTTCATTAGCGCAGTCGCACGCACATTTTTTGTGCAGCGCACAAGAATGCCGGGGAAATGATCAGGCTTCAGCGCGCGCCAATTTCTGGCCGGCAATGTAGGCGTCGATCTCGTCGGGATCGAATATCTGGCCATCGAAGAAGCCATCGGGACCGAGCACCAGGCTTGCCCCCGCCGAACCGACCGGAGTCGCGGCCTTCAGCGCGCCCTCGACCTTGGCATTGGCACCGGGAAGCGCCACGCCAAGCGGCTTCAACGCCGAGCGGTAGAGATCGGGGCGGTAGCAGTCGCGGGCAATAGCGAGGTTTTCCGGCGTGTGCGCGACATGCCCCCAGCGCACCATCTGCGTGTAGAACCACAGCGCATGGCTCTTCCACGGGAAGTTCGCCGCCTTGTTGAAGGGCAGAAAGAAGTCGCCGACGGTGAGTTCGGCGCCGCCGCCGAGCGCCAGATGCCCGCTGAGAATCGGCATCTGCAGCGCCGGCGCAAGCCCGAGGAAGGCCGGCTGCGCCATCAGGGCCGCGAGTTCGTCACGGTTTGCCGGATCCTGGCACCAGCGCGCCGCGTGATGAAGCGCACGCAGCAGGGCTGAAAGCGCGTCCGGCTCTCTTTCCGCCCATGCCTTGCGCACGCCAACGACTTTCTCCGGGCTGGTCTTCCAGATGGCCGCCTTGACCGTGGCGATGCGGCCGGTGCCGGCGACGACCGCGGCACTGTTCCAAGGTTCGCCGACGCAGTAGCCGTCGATCCTGCCGGCGGCGAGCGCGTCGGCCATGAAGGGGGGCGGCACGATGACAATCTCGATTTCACGCGACGGGTCGATGCCGCAGGCGGCGAGCCAGTAGCGCAATTCGTAATTGTGCCCGGAATGCGGATGGACGACGGCGAAGCGCAGCGGATCGCCGCCGCCATTCGCCCGTTCGCGAATCAGCGCTCGCAATGCCTTGCCGGCCCGCGCCGGATCGAGATCGGGTTGGGCGCCGTGCGCGGCCATGCCGGCCCAGACCGCGTTTGAAACCGTCACGCAATTGCCGCCGAGGCCGAGCGAGAACGGCACGAGGGTATCGGAGGCGAGCGGCGTCAGCCCCAGATTGCAGGCGATCGGCATCGGCCCCAGCATGTGCGCCAGATCGAAGTGGCCGATGGCGATGCGGTCGCGGATGTTGGCCCAGGACGTTTCCCGGTTGAGGGTGAGGTCGATGCCTTCGCGCAAAGCAAAGCCGATTTCCTTCGCCGCGACAAGGATGGCGCTGTCGAAGAGCGGCATGAAGCCAGCATTGATCCGGTGCTCGGCCGCCATTCTCAACTCTCCTCGGGATCCAGAAGCCCTGCCGCCGTCACCAGGCTCTGCGCGATTTCGGCGATCTTGCGGTTCTGGTTCATGGCTGTCTTGCGCAGCAGCGTGTAGGCCGCGTCCTCCGACAGGCCGCGCGATTTCATCAGGATGCCCTTGGCGCGATCGATCACCTTGCGGCTCTCCAACTCGCTGCGGGCTTCTTCCAGTTCGCGCGCCATGCGCGAGAAGGCGTTGAAGCGGCTGATCGCCATGTCGAGGATCGGCTTGACCCGCTCCTGGCGCAGGCCGTCGACGACATAGGCCGATACCCCCGCTTCCACCGCAGCTTCGATCGAAGCCTGATCCGAGCGGTCGACGAACATGGCGATCGGCCGCTTCACCACGCGCGAAAGCTGGAACATGTTTTCGAGCATGTCGCGGTTGGGATTTTCGAGATCGATGACGATCACGTCGGGTTCGATCTCGGCGATCCGCCGCGCGATGCCGGCGACGTCGTGGATGACCGTGACCTGCTGATGCCCGGCCTCCCGCAATCCCGCTTCGATTATCGAAGCGCGAATGTGGTTTTCATCGATCACCAGAACAGTGAGGGATTTGCGGATCATGCCGCATTTTGCGCAGGCGAGACGATTGTGCAATGCGGCATGGCGAGATTCACGGAAACAAAGCCGGCGTCCAGGCGCCGCCTGAGGAATTGGACGACGGCCGGCGCCACGAAGTTGACGCCGCGGGCGCCGCACCCGCCTGATCGGCTGCCTGCAGGTCTGTCGGCGCACGGTGATCGCGTCGGGCGGAAGCAGACATCGCAAGCGAGGACTCCGGAGGTCGCGGTTGCGCCCTCAAGCCCCGCCTGGTCGACCAGATAGAAGATCGCATTGGCCTCTCCGCCCGGCATCGTCTCGCTGAACTGGATGCGGCTGTCAGGCTGGATCAGACCGAGCAGGGTCTCCGCGGCACCTCGACGCCGAGGTTGCGCAGATCGTAGCCGTTGCCGCGCCGCGCCGATTTTCTGGAGTGATAACCGCGCTCGCGCGGCGAATTCGTAACCCTACTCGGCGGCCGTCTCCGATGGCGCCTCTGCCGGCCCCGAAGGTTCGGCCTCGGCACGGGGCTTGCGCTGTGAAAACAGCGACCTGAGCGTGACGTAGAACACCGGCGTCAGGAACAGGCCGACGAAGGTGACGCCGAGCATGCCGGAGAATACCGCGGTGCCGAGCGACTGGCGCATTTCTGCGCCCGGTCCCGTTGCGATCATCAGCGGCACGACGCCGAGGATGAACGAGAAGGCGGTCATCAGGATCGGCCGCAGCCTGAGCCGGCAGGCTTCGACGGCAGCCTCGGCGGCCGACAGCCCGCGTTCCTGCGCCTGCCGCGCGAATTCGACGATCAGGATCGCGTTCTTCGCGGCAAGCCCGATCAGCACGATGAGGCCGATCTGCACGAGGATGTTGTTGTCCAGCCCTCGGAAAGACACGCCGAGCAACGCCGCGAGCACGCCGAGCGGCACCACCAGCACAATGGCGAACGGCAGCACCCAGCTTTCATATTGCGCCGCCAGCGCCAGGAACACGAACAGCACCGACAGTCCGAAAATATAGACAGCGGCATTGCCGGTGTTGCGCTCCTGATAGGCGAGCTCGGTCCATTCATAGGAGGTACCGGCCGGCAGCGTCTTTGCCGTGATCCCTTCCATCAATGCCAGCGCGTCGCCCGTGGAAACGCCGGGCGCGGCGTTGCCCTGCAGCGGCACTGAGACGTACATGTTGTAGCGCTGGACCAGCGCCGGGCCGGTGACGTCGCGGATCTCGATCAACGTGCCGAGCGGAACCAGCGCGCCGGTCGCCGAGCGCACCTTCAGTTTCAAGATGTCGGCGCGATCGAGACGGAACGCCTGGTCGGCCTGCGCCCGCACCTGGTAGACGCGCCCGAAAGCGTTGAAGTCGTTGACGTAGGCGGTACCCAAATTGATCGACAGCGCCTCGAAGATGTTGGGGATCGGCACGTTCAGGATGCGCGCCTTGTCGCGATCGATCGCCAGGAAGAATTGCGGGCTCGACGCGGAGAAGGTGGTGAACACGCCCGTCAGCCCCGGCGTCTTGTTGGCCTTGCCGGCGATTTCGTAGGCAAGCGCCAGGATCTGCCGCATGTCGGCGCTGTTGCGCTCCTGGATCTGCAGCTTGAAGCCGCCGGCATTGCCGACGCCGCGGATCGGCGGCGGTGGCAGTGCGATAATGAAGGCTTCCTTGATGCTTTGCAGGCTGCCGAACAGATTGCCGATGACCTGGGTCGCCGACTGGCCGGCTTTCAGTCGCTCGTCAAACGGCTTGAACCTGGCGAAGATCACGCCCGCGTTGCTGGCGTTGGTGAAGGTCGCGCCGGAGAAGCCGGCGAAGGCGACAGCGTAATCGACGCCTGGCGTTTTCTGGATGATCTGCGACGCCTGCTGGATGACCGAATCGGTCCTCGACAGCGAAGCGCCGTCCGGCAACTGGACGACGACGATCGCATAGCCCTGGTCAAGCGACGGAATGAAACCGCGCGGCACCGCCTGCACCATGTAGACCGTGGCGTAGATGAGGGCCGCGAAAACGGCCAGCATGGCGGCCATCGTTATCCACGAGCCGACCAGCACGCGGATAATGCTCGAATACCAATGGGCGACCCTGTCGAAGCCGCGATTGAAGCCGTCGGCGAGCGCCCGTCCGAACCGCGCCAGGAAAAAGCGCGGCGGCGCCGCCGCGGCGTGATGCGGCTTGAACAGCAGTGCGGCCAGCGCCGGCGAAAGCGTCAGCGAATTGAATGCCGAGATCGCCGTCGACACCGCGATGGTGATAGCAAACTGCAGATAGAACTGCCCAGAAATGCCGGGGATGAAGGCTGTCGGCACGAACACGGCTATCAGCACCAGCGAGATCGCGATGACGGCCGTTCCGACTTCGTCCATGGTCAGGTGCGACGCCGGACTGGGCGCCAGCCCTCTGGCGATATTGCGCTCGACGTTTTCGACCACGACGATCGCATCGTCGACGACGATGCCGATCGCCAGAACGAGGCCGAACAGCGTCAGCATGTTGAGCGAGAAGCCGGCGGCGTAAAGTACCGCCAGCGTGCCGATCAGCGACACGGGAATCGCCACGATCGGCACGATCGCCATGCGCCACGATTGCAAGAAGACGATGATGACGATGATGACCAGCAGCATCGCCTCGAGGATCGTCTTGTAGACCTCCTGGATCGACTCGGCGACGAACTCGGTCGGATTGTAGACGATGTCGTAGCTCAACCCCTTCGGGAAGTCGCGGGAAAGCTCCTTCATCTTGTCCTGGATCTCCGCGGCTGCGGCGAGCGCATTGGTGCCCGGCCGCTGGAAGATGGCGAGCGCCACCGCCGGTTTGCCGTTGAGATAGGAGTTGGTGACGTAATCCTTGGCGCCGAGCTCGATGCGCGCCACGTCCTGGAGCGAGATCAGGCGGCCGTCGTCGGTCGATTTGACGATCACGTATCGGAAGTCGCGTGCGTCGTTGAAGCGGCCTTGCGTTGTGACCGTGTACTGGAACGCCGTGCCGGTGCTGGTCGGCGGCGCGCCGATCGAGCCGCCCGACACCTGGACATTCTGGTCGCGCAGCGCCTGCACCACATCGCCCGAGGTCATCCCCAGGGCGGACAGTTTTTCCGGATCGAGCCAGATGCGCAGCGAATATTCGCGTTCGCCGAAGATGATGAGGTCGCCGACGCCGTCTAGTCTGAGCAGTATGTCGCGCACCCGCGAGCGGGCGTAGTTCGAGACGTAGAGTTGGTCGTAGGTATTGTCGGGCGACAGCATGTGCACGACCATCATCAGGTCGGGCGAGGTCTTGGTGGTGGTGATGCCGAGGCGGCGGACTTCTTCGGGCAGGCGCGGCTCGGCGACCGACACGCGGTTCTGCACCAGCACCTGCGCCTGGTCGAGATCGGTGCCCAGCTTGAAGGTGATGGTCAGCGCCATCGCCCCGTCGCCCGACGAATAGGACGACATGTAGAGCATGCCCTCGACGCCGTTGATCTCCTGCTCGATCGGCGTTGCCACCGTCGCTGCGACCGTCTCGGCGTCTGCGCCCGGATACTGGGCGCGAACGACGATGGTCGGCGGCGCGATCTCGGGATATTGCGCGACCGGCAGCTGGGTATAAGCAATCCCGCCGAGGATCAGCAGGACGATCGAAACGACCGATGCGAAGATCGGACGGTCGACGAAGAAATGTGCGAACCTCATTGCTGCAACTCGGCGGTCTCGGCCCTGGGCGGCAACGTCACCATCTCGACCTTGACCTTGGTGCCGGGCCTGGCGTGCATCAGCCCGTTGACGATGATCGTCTCATCGCCGGTCAGGCCCTGGCGGATCACCCGGTAGCCGTCGAGAAGCGGGCCGGTGCGCACGGGCTTCGCCGACACCATCCCGGCCTCATCCACCAGGAACACGATGCGGCGATCCTGATCGGCGCCGATCGCCTCGTCGGGCACCAGCACGCCGCTATGCGGCAGCGACCCCGGCACGTTGATGCGTCCGAACATGCCTGGCTGGAGAATGCCGTCGGCGTTGGGAAACCTTGCACGCACCCGCATGGTGCCGGTCGCGTTGTCGATCCGGTTCTCGGCAAAATCGAGCTTGCCTTTGAATACCGCCTCCGCGCGGTCGGCGACGCGAACCACCACCTCGAGCCCGCCGGCGCCTTCCTGCATGCTGCCGCCGCGCTCCTTCGCGTCGCGGGCGTAGCTGAAATACAGGCGCTCATCGACGTCGAAATAGAAGTCGATCGGATCGCGCGTAACGATGGTCGTCAGCAAGGTGGAATCCGGCTGCACGAGGTTGCCGACCGACACCAGCCGGCGGTCGATGCGGCCGGACAAGGGCGCCTTGATCTCGGTGAATTCCATGTTCAGTCTGGCCGTCGTCAGCGCAGCCGTCGCGCCCTGCATCTGCGCCTGCGCCGAAAGGTATTCCCGCCGGCGGTCGTCGACCGTCGCGGTTGAGATATTGCCGGTCTTGGCGAGTTCGTCGGCGCGATCCAGCTGCATCTTGGAGAATTCGAGCAGACTCTTGGCGACGTCCACTTGCGACTTGGCGGCATCATAAGCCGCCTGGTACGGACGCTGATCGATGGTGAAGAGCAGGTCGCCCTTGTTGACCAGTGCGCCGTCCTGGAAGCTGACCTTGTCCAGATAGCCGCTGACGCGCGAACGGATGGCGACCTGGTCGAGGGCTTCGAAGCGCCCGACGAACTCGTCGTCTTCGACGATTTCACGGACCACCGGCTTGGCCGCCGTCACCACGGGTAACTGTTGGTCCTGCGCAAACGCAGTGCTGCTGAAAGCCATGCCGAGCAGGAATGCCGCCGACACGGCGGCGCGGGTAAGCCAGCCGGCCGATCGACAGGGTCGCCCGCCCGCGTCGCGATGCAATTGCCCATTCTCTTGGGTGTCCATTTGCGTCCTCGCCCGCTGGACCCGGAGGTCGATTGATCCGCTTCTACGCTCAGGCTTTTCGTCGAAATCAGAGCACTACAGTGTTGTGCATGGCAACATGATCATTTTCGATGTGGGCTGAAATGTCCACCCTGTGGCTGCCCCGCCACCCGCCACTTGCGATGCAGATCCACCGGGCGGTCCGGGGATGCCATTGAGAGGGGGCGGCTAGACCTGGGAACAGACCTTGGTCCCGTCGGGCTGAACGTCCGCAATCCTTCTTCAAACGTTAAAGCCGCCATTTCGCTATCGGCCCCAAACGCGACGTCTGAGTACTGGTTCGGCGATGAACACTCTGGCGCTTGCTGATGTTGAGCGACGTCAGCTTTCGCCCAAACCGCGTCAGCCCTTACACCACCAACCTCCCCTGCTCCGCGTCCTCTGCATTGGGATCGCCCGGCGCGGTCGCCCAGGCGAGCTCCACCAGCGTCACCGTCCGCCTTCCAACCCCGTCGAGCTGGCAGACGATCAGCCCCTGCTCCTCGATATATATCAGCAGGCGCCGGGCGCGGCGTAGCGAGTGCGAGCCGTAGGCGCGGGCGATCGCCGCGTCGCTCGGGCAGGGCCAGCCCTCCTTGGCGGCGCGGGCGATCATCATGAACACGCCTTGCATGTCCTCGGGGAGCAGCGAGGCGCGCGCCGAGACGTCCTGCCAAGCGTCATCGCCTGCCATGTCGGAGCCGAGGCCGGCGCGGGCGCGGGTCAGCATGCGGCGGAACTCCGGCAGGTCCGGCACGACCGAGGCGAGGCCCTCGATGCGGCAGCGGACAACGAACTCCTGATAAAGCACGCCGATGACCCGGAAGCCGGCATCGGGTTGCGCCAGCACGGCGCGCAGCACCCGGTCGACGCGCTCGCGGCGCTCCGCCAAATCCTCGGCGCTGATCGGCGGCTCCACCGCTTCGGGGCGGATTTCCAGCGCCGCCGATTTCGCCGCCATCAGCTGGTCGAGCAGGTCCGGCGACGACCGGCGCTGCGGCCGGACGGTTTCGGGCGGCGGGGCCGCCAGGATGATCGCGCGCGCGTCCTCCAACGCCGATTCCGGCAGCGGCATCAGGCGCGGGGTCGCGTTGCGCGGACTTGTATCGGTCGGGCCGATCCGCAAGCCCAGCGGACGGCGCGACAGCGCCGGGCCGAGCGCCATGAATTGCCCGCGCTCGAGGTCGCGAAAAGCCTCCGCCTGGCGCCGCTCCATGCCGAGCAGGTCGGCGGCGCGCGCCATGTCGATATCGAGAAAGGTCCGGCCCATGAGGAAATTGGAAGCCTCGGCCGCGACGTTCTTGGCAAGCTTGGCCAGCCGCTGGGTGGCGATGATGCCGGCCAGCCCGCGTTTGCGGCCGCGGCACATCAAATTGGTCATGGCGCCGAGCGAGAGCTTGCGCGCCTCGTCGGAAACCTCGCCGGCGACAGCCGGCGCGAACAGCTGCGCTTCGTCAACCACCACCAGCATCGGGTACCAGTGGTCGCGGGCGACCTCGAAAAGCCCGCCGAGAAAGGCGGCGGCGCGCCGCATCTGGTTCTCGGCGTCGAGCCCCTCGAGATTGAGCACCGTGGAGACGCGGTGGATGCGCGCCCGCTCGCCGGCGCTCTGCAGGCCGCGCTCGGTATGCTCCTCGGCGTCGATCACCAGGTGGCCGAAACGGTCGTCCAGCGTCACGAAGTCGCCTTCGGGGTCGATGATGGTCTGCTGCACCCAGGGCGCGCTCTGCTCCAAGAGCCGGCGCAGCAGGTGGGACTTGCCGGAGCCCGAATTGCCCTGCACCAAAAGGCGGGTCGCCAGCAGCTCCTCGAGATCCAGCGCCGCCGGGGCGCCTGCGCTCGTCTGGCCCATCTCGATCGCAACGGTCATGTCTCGACTCTCCTTGCGGAGAGGGCTTATCAATCGCATCACAGCCCGTCGAGCGCGGCATGGCCGGCGCCCCGTGTTGCGCACAGGCTGGATGTCGCGTGGATACGGAACGTACCGTTTCGATTCGATGAGGCTTGTCTCCTCAGGTCGAAAACCGGTACCCGCCTTTCACCGGCTGGGCCTGCCTGGCTTTCTGCGAGCCGGCGCGCGCGGCCGCTGCAAGAATGCTCTCCACCAGATCCTTATCGCGCAGCGGTTTGCCGAGCAGCGGCACGTCGGGGGGCCGGCCGGCGATCGCGTCGGCATCGGCATATCCGGTTATCATCACCGCCGGCCAATCGGCCCGCAGATTGCGGGCGAACCGAATGACCTCCAGGCCCGAGACGAGCGGCATGGCAAAATCGGTGACGATGACATCGAAATCGTACGGCGCGCGCTCGATCATCGCCAGCGCTTCGGCACCGCCCGCGGCACAGGTAACCGCAAAGCCGTGTTGGCGAAGCGATTGCGCCGTCAGTTCCCGCAGTACGTTGCTGTCGTCGATCAGCAGGACCGATGGATAGTCCTCGCCGGCATTCACGACGCTGTCGTCGGCATCGGATTTCTCGGGGATTTCGACCGGACGCTCGATTGAACGCGGCAGCCAGAGCTGGACGGATGTTCCACTGCCGACGGTGCTTTCAATGCGAAGCGTGCCGCCCGATTGCTTGACGAAACCATGCACCGTGCTCAGACCGAGGCCAGTGCCCTTGCCGACCGGTTTTGTGGTGAAGAACGGTTCGACGACCTTGGCGAGAATGTCAGCCGGTATGCCCGACCCGGTGTCCTTGACGGTGACCACGACATAGTCGCCCGCCGAAATATCCTCGGCTGCACGGCCTAGCGTTCGATTTTGCGCCTCCACGATTATCGTGCCGCCGGACGGCATGGCATCGCGCGCGTTGAAGACCAGGTTCATCAGCGCGAGCTCCAGCTGGCTGGCATCGACATGCGCCGGCCACACAGTGTCGTCGACAAGCCAATCGAAACGGATCAGGCCGCCCAGGACCGGGGCCACCAACCCGTTCATTGTATCGCCGAGCGCGGCGAGGCGCACGGCCTGCGGCCTCAGCGTCTGGCGGCGCGAGAACGCAAGCATGCGGTTGACGAGCTCGGCGCCTTGTTTTGCCGACCGGCGTGTCAGTTCCAGAACCTGCCTGGTCTGTCCATCGAACTCGGCGTGGCGCTCGAGCAATCCCAATCCGCTGAGAATTGCGGCAAGCAGATTGTTGAAATCATGCGCCAGCCCGCCGGTAAGCTTGCCGATCGCGTCGAGGCGCTGCGATTGCAGCAGCTGGTTCTCAAGCTCGCGCCGCTCGGTAACGTCCAGCAACGTGCCGAGGATCTCAGGCTCTTTGCCGTCGGAGCCATTCGACAGGACGCCCTGGTCGAGAAAAATCCGGTAATTGCCGTCGGCGCATTGCCAGCGGAATTCGCAGGTGTAGGAGCCGGCGGCCTTGGCTGCGAGCAGGACCTCCCTCACTCTCGGCAGATCGTCGGGATGAACCCGGCTCAGGCCGAAGCCTGGATCGGATGTCAGGCGTTCGGGAGGAAAGCCGGTCAGGCGTTCGACCCCTTCGGTGACAAAGCTGGCGCCGAACGGCGGCTCCGCCGCCCTTGCGTGGAAGCAGACCGGAAGAGAGCTCAAAATGGCATGCTGCCGCTCCTGGGCGCTGCGCAGGGCTCGCTCGGCCTCGAGCTTTTCCTTCTGCGCCTGCAGTGCCTGGGCCAGCAGCCGTTGCTCGGCAGCCGCCTTTTGCTGGATTTCCAGCGTCTTCTCATGAAGTTCGACGAACACGGCGACCTTGGAACGCAGCATGGCCGGGTCGAAAGGCTTGAACACGTAATCGACCGCGCCGGCGTCGTAGCCGCGCAGCATGTGCGCGTCTTCCTTGTTGATGGCGGTGAGAAAAATTATCGGCGTTCGCCTGGATTGCTCGCGCTGGCGGATCAATCCCGCGGTCTCGTAGCCATCCAGCCGGGGCATCAGCACATCCAGCAGGATGACTGCGAAATCCTCCTTCAGCAGTGCGCGCAACGCCTCTTCGCCCGACTGCACGCAGACGACTTCACCGATAGGGGCCAGAACCTCGCCGATCGCCAGCAGATTGCGCTCGTCGTCATCCACGGCCAGGATGCGCGCCTTTGCCGGCCCTGCTGCCGGCGCCATAACCTCCAGCTTCCTTGCTCCGTTTCTCGACAGTTTCTGCATCGAGCGGCCGTCAGTTCACTGCCATGAGCGTCTTTTCCGGACCATGAACACGGGATCGCGAACGGCCGATCCAGACACGCAGCAATGCCAGCAGCAGATCAAGGTCGACAGGCTTGGCGATGTAGTCGGAGGCGCCGGCGTCGAGGCACTTCTGCCGGTCGCCCTTCATTGCCTTGGCTGTGACCGAGATCAACGGGATATGGGCGATCGCCGGCATGCTGCGGATCTGCCGCATCGTCTCGTAGCCATCCATTTCCGGCATCATGATATCGATCAGTGCCGCATCGATGTCCGGGCTCTGCTCCAGAAGCGCGATACCTTCCCGGCCACGCTCCGCATGCAGCACCTGGATGTCATAGGTCTCGAGAACGCTGGTGAGTGAATAGATGTTGCGGATGTCGTCGTCGACGATGAGGACCTTTGCGCCGGCGAGGTCGAACTTGTCCGGCTGTTCGGCTGCCGCACTATTGTTGTCGTGGCCTCGCCCCGGGAGCGTCGCGGATATCAGGAGAGCCAGCTGCGCGAAATTCTCCGCCCGCGGAACGTCCGCCAATGCCGGATGCAAGGCAAGCGACTGTTGCAGCGCTTCCGGATGAGGCGCAAAGAACAGCAGCCGCGACACCGACTGTCCGAACAGGACGGCAATCTCATCCAGCATCTGGGCGTTGTCCTTGGCCGAGCGGCCAAAGCCGAGCACAACGGCATCATAGTTGGCGATGCCGATATCGTCCGCATTCGCGGCGACGCGGCCGATCGCGGTGACCGAGGTGACGCCGTCGCGGATCGCCTCGATCAGCGAAAGGCGGCGCTCGGGATCGGGATCGGCAATCAGGACGCGGCTCTGGACGCGGAGCTTTCTGGAATGAATATCCTGGAAGACCTTCATCAGTTCGTCCGACGATACGGGCTTGGTTGAAATGCTGGATGCACCCTTGCGGGCAAGCACCTCGATGTCTTCGGCGCCCGAGATGACATGAACGGGAATGTCCTTGGTTTTCGGGTCATGGCGAAGCAGATCGAACAGCACCCAGCCGTCGATATCCGACAGTCCGAGATCGAGCGTAATCGCGTCGGGAACCAGCTTGCGTGCCAAAGCCAGCGTGCCGGAGCCCGCGGTCGACAGGACGCCTTTCAGCCCGGCCGAACGTGCAAGGCCGAGCAGCAAACCGCCGAAGGTCGGGTCGTCCTCCACGATCAGCACGACCCGATCTTCCGACGAGATCGTGTCGCGGTCATCGAGCAATTCGGAGGACGGCGGGCTCGGCTGCGCCGTCGTCGCGGCCACCTCCATCGCCGGCAGCAACGCCGCTTGCGGGGCCAAGGCCATCCGGGGTCCGTCGAATGGAATGACCAGAGTGAACGTCGAACCCTTGCCCGGCGTGCTCTCGACCCTCAATTCGCCGCCAAGCAGCCGGGCAATCTCCCGGCTGATCGAAAGCCCAAGCCCAGTGCCGCCATATTTGCGGCTTGTGGTGCCGTCGGCCTGCTGGAAGGCTTCGAAGATCAGCTTCTGCTTGTCCTGCGGAATACCGATGCCGGTATCGCTGACGACGATCGCGAGCGCCTCCATGGGTTGCGCCGAACCGTTGTGACGGCCCGCCTTTTCGGCCCGGAAATTCAAGCGGACCTCGCCTTGCGAGGTGAACTTGAACGCGTTCGACAAAAGGTTGAGCACGATTTGCTGCAATCGCTTCTCGTCGGTGCGGACGGTCTCCGGAAGCTCGGGATCGACGTTGATGGTGAAGCCAAGTCCCTTGTCGGTCGCCAGTTGCCGGAAGGTTCGCTCCATGTGCTGGCGAAGATGCACCACCGGCATGTCGTTGATGTCGATCGAGACGGTGCCCGATTCGATCTTCGACAGGTCGAGGATGTCGTTGATCAGGCTCAAAAGGTCGGTGCCGGCCGAATTGATGGTGCGCGCGAACTCGACCTGCTTGTCGTTGAGATTGCCCTGCTGGTTGGTTGCGAGCAGGTTTGAAAGGATGAGCAGCGAGTTCAGCGGCGTGCGCAGTTCGTGGCTCATATTGGCGAGGAATTCCGACTTGTATTTCGAGGTAAGCGCCAGCTGCTCGGCCTTCTCCTCCAGCGCCCGCCGCGCCATCTCGATTTCCAGGTTCTTGTTCTCCACCTGCTTCTTTTCGTTCTCGAGCAGCTGCGCCTTTTCCTGCAGCTCCTCGTTGGTGGCGTGCAGCTCCTCCTGCTTCTTGGTCAGTTCGGTCTGACGCGCCTGCAATTCCGAGGTCAGCAGCTGCGACTGCTTGAGCAGGCCTTCGGTACGCATGGTGGCGGCGATGGTGTTGAGAACGATGCCGACGGATTCCATCAGCTGGTTGAGGAAGGACTGGTGCGTGTCGCGGAATTCGCTGAACGAGGCGAGTTCGATGACGGCCTTCACCTCGTCCTCGAACAGAGCCGGAAGAATGATCACGTTCGCCGGCGCGGCATTGCCAAGGCCGGAGGTAACGCGCAGGAAATTCGGCGGCACATTGTCCAGCATGATGGCGCGCTTGTCGGCGGCACTCTGCCCGACAAGCCCTTCACGCAGATCGAGGCGTTGCTTGATTTCCGCCTTGCTTTCGGCGCCATAGGAGGCGGCGAGCTCCAGATAGAATTCATCCTCGTCGCGGTTGGTCACATAGAACACGCCATATTGCGCATTCACCAGCGGGGCGAGTTCGGACATGATGAGGCGCGAGACCGTGGCCAGGTCACGCTCGCCCTGCAGCATGCGCGAGAAGCGGGCGAGATTGGTCTTCAGCCAGTCCTGCTCGGCATTCTTCAGCGTCTGGTCCTTCAGATTGCGGATCATCTCGTTGATGTTGTCTTTCAGCGCCGCCACCTCGCCGGAGGCCTGGACGCTGATCGAGCGGGTCAGATCGCCCTTGGTCACCGCCGTCGACACCTCGGCGATGGCGCGCACCTGGGTGGTCAGGTTGGCCGCGAGCTGATTGACGTTGTCGGTCAGGTCGCGCCAAAGGCCGGCAGCGCCGGGCACCCGGGCCTGGCCGCCGAGCTTGCCTTCGATGCCCACTTCGCGGGCGACGTTGGTCACCTGGTCGGCGAAGGTCGCCAGCGTCTCGATCATGCCGTTGATGGTGTCGGCGAGCGAGGCGATCTCGCCCTTGGCATCGACCGTCAGCTTGCGCTTGAGATTGCCTTGCGCGACCGCGGTCACGACATCGGCGATGCCGCGCACCTGGTTGGTCAGGTTCGTCGCCATCAGATTGACGTTGTCGGTCAGGTCCTTCCAGGTGCCGGCGACGCCCTCGACCCGCGCCTGGCCGCCGAGCTTGCCCTCGGTGCCGACCTCGCGGGCGACACGCGTCACTTCGCCGGCAAAGGAGTTCAGCTGGTCGACCATGGTGTTGATCGTCGATTTCAGCTCCAGGATCTCGCCCTTGACGTCGACGGTGATCTTCTTCGACAGGTCGCCGCGCGCCACAGCGGTGGTCACCTCGGCGATGTTGCGGACCTGGCCGGTCAGGTTCTCGGCCATCGAATTCACATTGTCGGTCAGATCCTTCCAGGTGCCGGCAACGCCGCGCACCTGCGCCTGGCCGCCGAGCTTGCCTTCGGTGCCGACCTCGCGCGCCACGCGCGTCACCTCCGAGGCAAAGGAATTCAGCTGGTCGACCATCGTATTGATGGTGTCCTTCAGCTCGAGGATCTCGCCGCGCACATCGACGGTGATCTTCTTCGACAGGTCGCCCAGCGCCACTGCCGTCGTCACCTCGGCGATGTTGCGCACCTGGCCGGTCAGATTGGCGGCCATCGCATTGACGTTGTCGGTCAGGTCTTTCCAGGTACCGGCAACGCCGCGCACCTGCGCCTGGCCGCCGAGCTTGCCGTCCGAACCGACTTCGCGCGCCACGCGCGTCACCTCGGAGGCGAAGGAATTCAGCTGGTCGACCATCGTATTGATGACGTCCTTGATCTGCAGGATCTCGCCCAATGCATCGACGGTGATCTTCTGGGTCAGGTCGCCGGTCGCAATCGCGGTTGCTACCTTGGAGACGTCGCGTAATTGCACGGTCAGATTGCCGGCCATGGCATTGACGTTGTCGGTCAAATCTTTCCAGGTGCCGCCGACGCCCTCGACATGCGCCTGACCGCCGAGCTTGCCCTCCGACCCCACTTCGCGCGCCACACGCGTCACTTCCGAGGCGAAGGAATTGAGCTGATCGACCATCGTGTTGACGGTGTCCTTGAGCTCGAGGATTTCGCCCTTGACGTCGACGGTGATCTTCTTCGACAGGTCGCCGCGGGCAACGGCGGTCGTCACCTCGGCGATGTTGCGGACCTGGCCGGTCAGGTTGGCGGCCATCAGGTTGACGTTATCGGTCAGGTCCTTCCAGGTGCCGCCGACGCCCTTCACCTCGGCCTGGCCGCCGAGCTTGCCTTCGGTTCCGACCTCGCGCGCCACACGCGTCACTTCCGAGGCGAAGGAATTGAGCTGGTCGACCATCGTGTTGATGGTGTCCTTGAGCTCGAGGATTTCGCCCTGCACGGCGACGGTGATCTTCTTCGACAAGTCGCCCGAAGCGACCGCAGTCGTCACCTCGGCGATGTTGCGGACCTGGCCGGTCAGGTTCTCGGCCATCGAATTGACGTTGTCGGTCAAGTCCTTCCAGGTGCCGGCGACGCCGCGCACCTGAGCCTGGCCGCCGAGCTTGCCCTCGGTGCCGACCTCGCGGGCGACACGCGTCACTTCGCCGGCAAATGAGTTCAGCTGGTCGACCATGGTGTTGATCGTCGATTTCAGCTCCAGGATCTCGCCCTTGACGTCGACCGTGATTTTCTTCGACAGGTCGCCAAGCGCCACGGCCGTGGTCACCTCGGCGATATTGCGCACCTGGCCTGTCAGATTTTCGGCCATCAGGTTCACGTTGTCGGTCAGGTCCTTCCAGGTGCCGCCGACACCTTCGACGCGCGCCTGACCGCCGAGCTTGCCTTCTGTACCGACTTCGCGCGCGACGCGCGTCACTTCCGAGGCGAAGGAATTGAGCTGGTCGACCATCGTGTTGATGGTGTTCTTGAGTTCGAGGATTTCGCCTTTCACGTCGACGGTAATCTTCTTCGACAGGTCGCCGGAAGCGACGGCGGTCGTCACCTCGGCGATGTTGCGCACCTGCCCGGTCAGGTTCGTCGCCATGGCGTTGACGTTGTCGGTCAGGTCCTTCCAGGTTCCGGCCACACCTTTCACGCGAGCCTGGCCGCCCAGCTTGCCTTCGGTGCCGACCTCGCGCGCCACGCGCGTCACTTCCGAGGCGAAGGAGGCCAGTTGCCCGACCATGGTGTTGACGATCTTGCCGATGCGCAGAAACTCGCC
This sequence comes from Mesorhizobium sp. M0437, assembly GCF_040321335.1. Taxonomy (NCBI): domain Bacteria; kingdom Pseudomonadati; phylum Pseudomonadota; class Alphaproteobacteria; order Hyphomicrobiales; family Phyllobacteriaceae; genus Mesorhizobium; species Mesorhizobium sp. M0437. Next base: position 107,685 of record NZ_JAMYRK010000001.1, on the reverse strand, counting down.
GCGCAGCTGCCGGCCGTCGATTTCGACCATCATCGTCTGCGACAGGTCACCCTTGGCCACCGCGCCGATGACGCGCGCCACTTCGGCCGTCGGCTGAACCATGTCCTCGATCAGATCGTTGACGGAACGGACGCTCGATTCCCAACTGCCGGTGGCGTTGCGGACACGGCCGCGTTCGCCGATCCGGCCATCCTTGCCGACGACCTTGCTGAGGCGTTCGAACTCGCGCGTGACCTGATCGTTGAGTTCTACGATTTCGTTGAAGGTGTCGGCGATCTCGGAATCAAGGCCGGCGTAGACATTGTCGATACGAACGGAGAAATCACCGCTCCGAAAAGCCTTCAGCGCGTTCAGTATTTGACGACGGTCCAATTGCCTTGTGGATGCAAGCACGCTCACAGCGCCCCTCCCAGCTCACGGATTTCTTGAATGTCCTGGTGAAACTGTCCCCTGCGGCCGACACAACTCCCCGCAAGCGCAAGAACGCGGCATGCTCGATTTGGTTCCAGACGAAATTGCCGCTATGCGGCAGGAATTTCGCAGCCGCATTCACGAAACGACGAGCAACAAAGATCCATAATGATTGTATCGATCAATATTTCTGCCCAACGGAACATCTCGAAAAAACTCTCGTTGGTATAGATCGCGATCCAGCGATGCAACTCGATGGAGACACTAAGATGATGAAAATTCTCTCTGCATCCCTACTTGCTATCGGCCTGGCCACATCTGCCATGGCACAATCCATGGGCTCCGGGACCGGTAGCGCCGATGGCAATACCGGCGTCAACACAGGCACTTCCGGCGGCAACACCGGGACCGGCAGCGCAACTACCCCGAACACGATCGATCCGAACGCAACGAACGCCACCACGCCGCAGACAAACGGTATGGAGGACCGCTGTAAGGATACGGCGAGCAGCGATACCGACAACAATACCCCCAGCGGCGCCATGACGTCGGATATGCAGAACTGCAACAAGTAACGGAGTTTTGCGCAGCGGTCATTTCAGCCCGCGGCCTGGTCCAGACCGGTGCTCGCGGTTCAAACCACAGCCAGAAATATGCACAGACCGGGCACGGGCTCATTACTTCTGAATGGATCGGCGAGCCCAAGCCGGGCGGCCGATTAACTAGTCTCAGCTAGGTTCTGCGATAGGCGGCGGCCAGCCCGGCGGGCGGGGCGGCCGTTCTGCTGATTTTCGCGGAGAGAACTGGTGGAGCCAATCGGAATCGAACCGACGACCTCTTGAATGCCATTCAAGCGCTCTCCCAACTGAGCTATGGCCCCACTCCGGCAGTTCACCGGCGCCGTTTCCGGCGAAGAGATCCGGCGCGGGTTCTAGACCGCGCCGTTAGTGAAGGCGGCTTCTAACCCCGCCTTCAGTCAATATCAAGCCTTCAAGAACCGCTTTTTCTAAGCAGCGCCGCGAAAGCCGGCGAATGCGGTTCGCTCAGACTTCGTCGTCGTCTTCGCCGACGCCGATCATGTCGGCAACGTCGTCGTCTTCTTCCTCCTCGTCGGCGAGGAACGTGTCATCCTCGTCATCGCCAAGGTCAACGTCGTCTTCGTCATCGCCGAGATCGGGAAGCTCGTCGGCCTTCGCGTCCTCGTCCGCCTCTTCGAGCGAGACGACCTCGACGCCCTCTTCCTCCTCGGCGTCCACTTCCTTCTCGGCAACTTCCTCTTCCTCCTCGAGGGCGGCGATCTTGCCTTCTTCGAAATAGGAGCGCGGATAGCTCTTGCCCGTGTAAGGCGAGACGATCGGGTCCTTGTTCAAGTCATAGAATTTTCGACCTGTCTCCGGGTCGATGCGTTTGGTGCCAAGTTCGGGTTTTGCCACAGCAAGCCTCGTCGATGAAAGTTTGGTCCCCTTAACCAGAGTTTACGGCGCTGTCAAAGCGAAAAGCCGGCGTCCCAAAAAGCTTGAATTCGAAGGCCTTCATACCAAGGGGATGACCATTTCGGCACGCCATGATAGGAGACCCCGCAAACCAGCAGAAAATGGCCGGCCGCCGGCGTTTCCAGGAAAGAACCATGTCGCACACTGCCGCCCCGAAGCAGGCCACCGCCCGCAAATCATCTGGCCTTTCAGGCGCGGCACGGGTGCCGGGCGACAAGTCGATCTCGCACCGCTCGTTCATGTTCGGTGGCCTGGCCTCCGGCGAAACCCGCATCACCGGGCTGCTGGAAGGCGAGGATGTGATGCGTACGGGCGTTGCCATGAAGGCCATGGGCGCCCATATCGAGAAGCATGGCGCTGAGTGGGTGATCCGCGGTACCGGCAACGGCGCGCTGCTGCAGCCGGAAGGCCCGCTCGATTTCGGCAATGCCGGCACCGGCTCACGCCTCACCATGGGCCTGGTCGGCACCTATGACATGGAAACCACCTTCATCGGCGACGCCTCGCTGTCCGGCCGGCCGATGGGCCGGGTGCTCGAGCCGCTCCGCCAGATGGGCGTGCAGGTGCTGAAGGCGACGCCCGGCGACCGCATGCCGATCACGCTGCACGGGCCCAAGCACGCCGCTCCGATCACCTACCGCGTGCCGATGGCATCGGCACAGGTCAAGTCGGCGGTGCTGCTGGCTGGGCTGAACACGCCGGGCATCACCACCGTCATCGAGCCGGTTATGACGCGCGACCATACCGAAAAAATGCTCAAGGGGTTCGGCGCCAATTTGTCGGTCGAGACCGACGAGCGCGGCGTGCGCCACATTTTCATCGAAGGCCAGGGCAAGCTCATGGGGCAGACGATCGCGGTGCCTGGCGACCCCTCCTCGGCCGGCTTTCCGCTGGTGGCGGCGCTGATCGTGCCGGGTTCGGACATTACAATCGAAAACGTGCTGATGAACCCGACCCGCACTGGACTTCTGTTGACGCTGCAGGAAATGGGCGGCCGGATCGATATAATCGAGCCGCGCAACGAAGGCGGCGAGGATGTTGCCGATCTGCGCGTGCGTTACTCCGAGCTGAAAGGCGTCACCGTGCCGCCCGAACGGGCGCCGACCATGATCGACGAGTATCCGGTGCTTGCCGTGGCGGCCAGCTTCGCCGAGGGCGAGACGCTGATGCTCGGGCTGGAAGAACTTCGGGTGAAGGAATCCGACCGTCTGTCGGCAGTGGCCGAAGGGCTGAAGCTCAACGGCGTGGACTGCAGCGAAGGCGAGGCCTCGCTTGTCGTGCGCGGAAAACCCGGCGGCAAGGGCCTCGGCCAGCATCCCAACGGACAGGGCACCATCGTCCAGACCCATCTCGACCACCGCATCGCCATGAGTTTTCTGGTTATGGGGCTGGCGACGGAAAAGCCCGTGACCATCGACGACCAGGCGATGATCGCGACCAGCTTTCCGGAATTCATGGGTCTGATGAAAGGGCTTGGGGCGGAGATCGAGTAGCTTGATAGCAATCAATAGCCTTGGGGGTTGGGGCCAAACTGGAACATCGGCGGGACAGCGCCCCCCTCTGTCCTGCCGGACATCTCCCCCACAAGGAGGGAGATTGGCAGCTTCGGCGCTCCGCTCAATCCTGCGACGTAGACAATTGGCGAAAGCCGTGATGGCCGCCGATCTCCCCCCAAGTGGGGGAGATGTCCGGCAGGACAGAGGAGGGCGCGAAGGATCGCAACGCCTATCTGGATCATTGCGCTTTTCGATTCCGGTGGGCGGCCAATGACCTCAACTTTCACCATAGCCATCGACGGCCCTGCCGGTGCCGGAAAGGGCACCCTCGCCCGACGGCTCGCCGACCATTACCGGTTGAACCTGCTCGATACCGGCCTTACCTATCGCGCGGTGGCGCATGCGCTGCTCCGGCTCGGCCTGCCGCTCGACAATGTTTCGGCCGCTGAAACCGCGGCCCGGCAGGTCGATCCGGCAAAGCTCGACCGCGCAGTGCTTTCGGCACACGCCGTTGGCGAGGCGGCTTCGAAAGTGGCAGTGATCCCGTCGGTGCGGCGCATCCTGGTCGAGAAACAGCGTGACTTCGCAAGAACACCGCCTGGCGCGGTGCTCGACGGCCGCGACATCGGCACCGTCGTCTGTCCCGATGCCGACGTAAAACTCTATGTCACGGCCAGTGCCGAGGTGCGGGCAAAGCGGCGGCTGGATGAAATCGAGAGCATCGGCGGCACTGCCAATTTCGACGAAATCCTTGCCGATATCGTGCGCCGCGACGAGCGCGACATGGGCCGCATGGACTCGCCCTTGAAGCCGGCGGCCGATGCGCACTTGCTCGACACGTCGGAAATGGCTATAGAGGCCGCGTTTCTGGCAGCTCAGGCGATCATCGACAACGTCCTGGCCAAGAGAAACGAAGCCTGAGCCGGGTTTCCTGCCGCCGCCGATTGCCGGCGACAACAAGAATTCCCATATCGGGTATGAACCAGCCTGCCAGCATTCTTCATGCGCCGGAATTGCCGCTCAAGGGCGGCCAAGGGCTTTTTGCCCGGTACGCCGGCAGGCCAACGCAACGCTAACCCACGGCGCCCGCCCCGCGACAGATTGCGGGGCATTCCAGGAGAAACTATGTCAGTTGCAAACCCCACTCGCGATGATTTCGCGAGCCTGCTCGAAGAATCATTTTCCGCCGGCCATTCCGGCGAAGGCCAGGTCGTCAAGGGCATCATCACTGCCATTGAAAAGGACATGGCCATCATCGACGTTGGCCTCAAGGTCGAAGGCCGCGTGCCGCTGAAGGAATTCGGCGTCAAGGGCAAGGACACGACCCTCAAGGTCGGCGACACGGTCGAGGTCTATGTCGAGCGTATCGAGAACGCGCTTGGCGAAGCCATGCTGTCGCGCGAAAAGGCCCGCCGCGAAGAGAGCTGGGTCCGTCTCGAAGAGAAGTTCACCAAGGGCGAACGCGTCGAAGGCGTCATCTTCAACCAGGTCAAGGGCGGCTTCACCGTCGACCTCGACGGTGCCGTGGCCTTCCTGCCGCGCAGCCAGGTCGATATCCGCCCGATCCGCGACGTCTCGCCGCTGATGCACAACCCGCAGCCCTTCGAGATCCTCAAGATGGATCGCCGCCGCGGCAACATCGTGGTGTCGCGCCGCACCGTGCTCGAGGAGAGCCGCGCCGAACAGCGTTCGGAAATCGTGCAGAATCTCGAAGAAGGCCAGGTGGTCGAAGGCGTCGTCAAGAACATCACCGACTATGGTGCGTTCGTCGACCTCGGCGGCATCGACGGCCTGCTGCACGTCACCGACATGGCATGGCGCCGCGTCAATCATCCGACCGAAATCCTCAATATCGGCCAGACGGTCAAGGTGCAGATCATCCGCATCAACCAGGAAACCCACCGCATCTCGCTCGGCATGAAGCAGCTCGAGAGCGATCCGTGGTCCGAGATCGGCACCAAGTTCCCGATCGGCAAGAAGATCAAGGGTACCGTCACCAACATCACCGACTACGGCGCGTTCGTCGAGCTGGAGCCGGGCATCGAAGGCCTCATCCACGTTTCGGAAATGTCGTGGACCAAGAAGAACGTGCATCCCGGCAAGATCCTGTCGACGACGCAGGAAGTCGACGTGGTGGTGCTCGAAGTCGATCCGGCCAAGCGCCGCATCTCGCTTGGCCTCAAGCAGACTCTGGAAAACCCGTGGGAGGCCTTCGCGCGCAGCCATCCGGTCGGAAGCCAGGTGGAGGGCGAGGTCAAGAACAAGACCGAGTTCGGCCTGTTCATCGGCCTCGAAGGCGACGTCGACGGCATGGTCCACCTTTCCGACCTCGACTGGACCCGTCCGGGCGAGCAGGTGATCGAGGAGTACAATCGCGGTGACATGGTCAAGGCGCAGGTGCTCGACGTCGACATAGACAAGGAGCGCATCTCGCTCGGCATCAAGCAGCTGGCCAAGGACACGGTCGGCGAAGCAGCGACGTCAGGCGAACTGCGCAAGAACGCAGTCGTCACCTGCGAGGTTATCGGCGTGAAGGATGGCGGTCTGGAAGTGCGGCTGGTCGACAGCGGCATCGAGACCTTCATCAAGCGCTCCGACCTCAGCCGTGACCGCGACGAGCAGCGCCCCGAGCGCTTCACCGTCGGCCAGAAAGTCGACGCCCGCGTCATCGCCTTCGACAAGAAGACCCGCAAGCTGCAGGTCTCGATCAAGGCGCTGGAAATCGCCGAAGAGAAGGAAGCGGTCGCTCAGTACGGCTCAACCGATTCCGGCGCTTCGCTGGGCGATATTTTGGGTGCCGCGCTGAAGAAGCAGGGCAGCTAAGCCAACACCGCGCCTCGCGCGGGTTATAAAACGAAACAAAAAGCCCCGCCGGAACGATCCGGCGGGGCTTTTGCTTGTGACCCTTTGCTTGCGAACGGACCGCAGGCTCAGGCCCGGCCGTAGAGTGGCACCAGCGTGCCGCTGATCGCCATGTTGGCCGGCGAGGCAAGGTAGGCAATGGCCTCGGCCGCCGCTTCAAGGCTGACCCATCTGCTGAAATCTGCGTTCGGCATGTCAGCCCGGTTGGCCGGCGTGTCGAGCGTCGAAGGCGCCACGGCGTTGACCAGGATGCCGTTGCCCTTCAGCTCTTCGGCTATCGCCACGGTCATCGCGGCGACTGCCGCCTTGGCGGCGGCGTAGGCCACCTTGCCGGAGCCGCGCCGCGGATCGAGCCCGGCTCGCGCGGTGACATTGACGATGCGACCCGGCACGGAAGATTCCAGCATCGAGCGTATCGCCGCGCGGCAGCACAGAAAGGTAGTGCGGGCGTTGGTGTCCATCATCTCGGCGAAGGAGGCGGGCTCGATCTTCTCGACCGGCGCCGCGGTGAAGCCGCCGGCCAGATGCACCGATGCCCTTAGATCTGGAACGCTGGCATAGAAGGCGTCGACCTTGGCAGGATCGGCAAGGTCGACATTGTGCGCCAGCCTGACGCGGTCATGCGCCGGAAAGGGAAAATGCGCAGGCGCGGCAGCGTGGGCATTGGGCACATGGCAGATCGCGCCCTGCTCCAGCAGTTTTCCTACGACCGCGCCGCCAAGGGCACCGGTGCCGCCGGTCACCACGATATGTCTGCCGTCCAGTGTTTCCGTCATATTCGACCGCTCCGTCATTGCGCGCCGCCGATGCGGAAGGTCGCGCCTTTCGCGCGATCACTCAACCGAAATCTCGATGACGTAAGGTCGTCCAGTCGCCCGCGCGCGCCCAAGCGCGTCCGCCAAGCCGCCGGTGCCGGAAATCCGCTCGGCGGCAATGCCGTACGCTTCGGCCAATTTGCAGAAATCCGGCGGTGCCGGGGAGACGCCGACCGGCTCGACGCCGACGTCGAGCATCGAGGTTTCGATCTCGCGGTAGCCACGATTGTTCCAGACGGCGAAGATCACCGGCGCCGCCGCGTCGAGCGCGGCGCCCAGTTCCGGCAGGGTGAACTGGAAGCCGCCGTCGCCGGTGAGGCAAACGACCGGCGCCTCAGGCCTGGCAAGGACGGCACCGATTGCCGCCGGCGGGCCATAGCCAAGCGCGCCGAAGCCGGTGGCGGCGTTGAACCAGCCGCCCGGCCGGTCGTGATTGTAATAGAGGTTAGCGGCGTAGACCGGCTGGGTCGAATCGCCGACGATGATCGCGCCAGGCAGCGCATCGCGGATCGTCTCGACGGCGCGCAATTGCGCCTGCATAGCCGGGCCGATCTCGGCAAAGGCCGCTTGCCGCGTCGCGGCGGCGCGAGCGGCGCCGTCGACCGATTGCGCCTGGCCCGTGCCGAGTTCGGCACGCAGCGCCTCGAGCGCTGCACCGCAATCGGCCTGGATCGAAATCCGGGCCGACCGGCGGGCAAGCTGGTCGGCGCCGATGTCGATGCGGATCAGATTGGCTGGCAGGACAAAACCGCCGTCGCCATAGCCGTCATAGTCGGTCGGACCGAATTCGGTGCCGGCGGCAATGACCAGGTCGGCGCCGGCCATCAGCGCACGCACCGCCTTCAGGCTGGGGCTGGCCGGCACGCCAAGCGGATGGCGATAGAGCAGGCCGCGCGCATTGGCGGTCTGGACGACCGGCGCTCCCAACCTCTCGGCCAGGCGCTGCAACGGCGCTTCGGCAGCTTTGGCGCCGCCGCCGGCCAGGATAAGCGGCCGGCGGGCAGACGCGCATAGCCTTGCCGCCTCGGCAATCGCCGCTACATCCGGCTCGGGCGGCGCTGAATTCCGCAGCAGCGGCACGATGCCGTTGGCCGGCATGGTCATGACATCGGTCGGGATCTCAATATGCACGGGACCCGGACGCGAGGATGAGAACAGCGCAAAGGCGCGGGCGAGCACGCCGGGCAGTTCGCCGGCCTCGGTGACACGGTGCGAAAACAGCGCCACCTTCTCCATCATGCCGCGCTGGTCCGGCAGTTCATGCAGATGGCCAAGGCCTTTGCCCAGCGTCGGCGTGGCGTTGACGCCCGAGATCACCAGCATCGGCACCGAATCGGCGCGCGCCTGACCCATGGCGGTGATGGTGTTGGTCAGCCCCGGCCCGGTGATGACGAAGGCGATACCCGGCCTGCCGCTGGCGCGCGCATAGCCGTCAGCCATGAAGCCGGCGCCCTGCTCGTGGCGCGGCGTGACGTGACGGATCTTCGATCGCGCAAGCCCGCGATAGAGCTCGACCGTGTGTACGCCGGGAATGCCGAAGACGGTGTCGACGCCGTGCGCTTCGAGCAAAGTGATGAGCGCTTCGCCGATGGTCGTCATTGTCTTAGCACCGGGCGTGTGAGGCAGGTAGGACCGCCCTCGCAGGCAATACACAGCGCATCGGCCTCGAATGTCGAGACCGTACAGCCGGCGGCTTGCATGGCAGCCGCCGTCTTCGGAAAACCGGCAACGGCGATAACCTGGCGCGGCGCGGTCGGCAGCACGTTCAGGCTGAGCCCATTCGAGGCGAAGAATTCGTCGGCGTCGCCCTCGACCAGCCAAATGCCGCGTTCGCGCAGCATCTGGTGGAATGCGACCGGCAGGAGGGGCGCATAGACCAGCGCCAGATCGTCTGCGAGCGGGCTGATCACCGACATCAGATGCAGGCAGGCCTCCTCGCCCTGCCAGAGCGGCAGGTCGAAGCCATAGACCTGGATGCCCTTGGGTGAAAGCAGGTTGGAGAGCTGCTGGATGCCGTGCTGATTGGTGCGCACGCCGCGGCCGACGGCCAGCGTGTTTGCATCCACCCACACGCAGTCGCCGCCCTCGACCTGGCCGGGAGCCTCGATACGGCCGAGGATGGGGATGCCCATGCGCCCATAGGCCGCCTCATGCAGGCCGGGCTCTGGCCGGCGCAGCGCCTTGCCCATGGCGAGGATAACCGCGCCATGGTCGGTCATCAGCGACGGATCGTGGGTAAAGACCGAATCGGCAAGCCCGTCATCGGCGTCGCTCAGCCATTCGATTTCGGCGCCTGAGACAGAAATCAGCCTGGCCAGTGCATCATGCTGGGCCGCCGCTTTTTGCGGATCGAAGCCGGGGCCATAGTGCCAATCCAGCGCTTCGGCCCGACGCATGGTGCTGGCGGCGGAGCGCATCAGCACGCGCTGCAGCGGCCCGGCCATCGACTGCGACCCGTATGCTTTGCCCACTAAATTCTCCTGAAACGCGCCCCTCCTGCCAATAGCCACTCGGCAGGCCGTGATCAATGGTCCAAAAACTGCGGTTGACGGAGGCAAGGGGAACGGTCCATCTTGAGAATCGGAACGCTGTCCAGTGACGGGTAATGGGTAAAAAATTCCAGCAAGCACTGCCTCGGCTGCTCCGCGGGGCGCCGCGACGATGACAGCGCCGGCCACCGTCCTGAAGCATACGGCGCAGAACGGCGCCGCCGAAGCCATCCACGTCGAGAACCTGCACAAGAATTTCGGCAAGCTGCACGTACTGAAGGGCGTTTCGCTGTCAGCGCGCGACGGCGAGGTGATCGCCATCATCGGCGGCAGCGGCTCGGGCAAATCGACGCTGCTGCGCTGCATCAACTGCCTGGAGAACCCGACCAGCGGCATTATCCGGGTCAATGGCGAAGAGATAAAGCTGAAGGCCGACAGCTACGGCCACACCGTGCCCGCAGACCGCAAGCAGATCGAACGCATCCGCTCCAAGCTTGGCATGGTCTTCCAGAACTTCAATCTGTGGAGCCACATGACGTTGATCGAGAACGTCATCGAGGTTCCCGTGCATGTGCTCGGCGTCAAGCGCGATGTGGCGATCGGCGAGGCGGAAAAATTGCTCGCCCGCGTTGGCCTGGCCGAAAAACGCGACGTCTATCCTGCCTATCTGTCGGGCGGCCAACAGCAGCGCGCCGCGATCGCCAGGGCGCTGGCCATCAATCCGCGCGTCATGCTGTTCGATGAGCCGACTTCGGCGCTCGACCCGGAACTCGTCGGCGAGGTGCTGAAGGTGATCGGCGACCTGGCGCGCGAAGGCCGCACCATGGTGCTGGTCACCCATGAGATGAAGTTTGCCCGCGAGGTCGCTACGCATGTCGTCTACCTCCACAACGGGCTGGTCGAGGAAGAAGGGCCGCCGGAACAGATCTTCGGCGCACCAAAATCCGAAAGGCTGAAGCAGTTCATCCGCAACATCAGTTAAACCGTGGGCGGACGAAAACCGGGAACAACAACAAAACTGGGAGTCATGACGATGAAGATTATTCTCAAGACCTTTGCGGCAGCGCTGCTGCTTGGCGTTGCCGCCGTGGGCGTGGCCAAGGCCGATCCGGTCAAGATCGGTGTCGCTGCCGAGCCCTATCCGCCGTTCACCTCGCCGGATGCTTCCGGCAAATGGGTCGGTTGGGAAATCGAATTCATCGACGCTGTCTGCACCGAAGAGAAGCTCGACTGCGTCATCACGCCGGTCGCCTGGGACGGCATCATCCCGGCGTTGACGACCAAGAAGATCGACGTCATCGCCAGCTCGATGTCGATCACCGACGAACGCAAGAAGACGATCGACTTCTCCGACAAATATTACAACACCCCGACTGCGATCATCGGGCCGAAGGACCAGAAGTTCGGCTCGACACCGGAGGACCTCAAGGGCAAGATCATCGGCGTCCAGGTCTCGACCGTACACGCCGACTACGCCAAGAAGCACTTCGCCGACGCGGCGGAAATCAAGGAATACCAGACCCAGGACGAGGCCAACCAGGATCTTGCCGCCGGCCGGGTCGACGCGGTGCAGGCCGATTCCATCGCCCTCGACGCCTTCCTGAAATCGGACCAGGGCAAGCAATGCTGCGATCTGAAAGGCATGGTCGCGCCGGATCTGGCCATTCTCGGGCCCGGCGTCGGCGCCGGCGTCCGCAAGGAAGACACCGAGTTGAAGGAAAAGATCAACGCCGGCATCAAGGCCATCCGCGCCAACGGCAAATATGACGAGATTTCGAAGAAGTACTTCGACTTCGACATTTACGGTGCCGACACGCAGTCGAACTGACGGCCTCATCCATGAGCGATTAACCACGCGGCCCCGATAGAGCCGCGTGGTTCGTCGAAATCCATCGACGCGAGCTTCCGCGGGCGGAGATCGCCGGCGGTTTTAGCGCCAGCAATTCGAGGGCGACGCTGATCGACGCATTTGTTCCGACTTGGGCCGCCTCTGCCATCGCGCTTCTCTCGCCCGTGCCGCCGGGCTGGGGTGGAACGCTCATCGTCGGCCTGCTCCATACGATCGAGATCGCGGTCGGCGCCACCGGTCTCGGCCTTTTGATCGGCATCGGCGGCGCCTCCGGCAAGCTATATGGTGGTCCGGTGGTGCGCGATCTCCTGGCAGTCTATACGACCGTCGTGCGCGCCGTGCCGGAGCTGGTGCTGATCCTTCTGCTCTATTACGCCGGTACCGACCTGATCAATCAGATGCTCACGGCAATGGGCTATCAGCGCATGGACATTAGCGGGCTGGCGGCCGGCATTGCCGTGCTCGGCTTCGTCCAGGGCGCCTATTCGACCGAGGTGATCCGCGGCGCGATCCTTGCCATTCCGCAGGGCCAGATCGAAGCCGCGCGCGCCTATGGCATGTCTCCCGGCCTGCTGCTGCGGCGCATCACGCTGCCGGCGATGCTGCCGTTCGCCATACCCGGCCTTGCCAATCTCTGGCTGATCGCCACCAAGGACACAGCCCTGCTGGCGGTCGTCGGCTTTTTCGAGCTGACATTGGCGACACGGCAGGCGGCCGGCGTCACCAAAGCCTATCTGACATTCTTTATCGCCGCCGGCGCGATCTACCTTCTGTTGACGCTGGTTTCGAATCTGATCATCGGCCGCATCGAGACATGGGCCCGCCGCGGCATGCCGTCGCTCAAGGAGGCCCGGTGATGGCTGACCCCGCGATGACTGGCGAAGCGGCGGCCGTCGTGATAGCCGCACGCGCTTCGCTGTGGCTGAAGCCGCATCGTATCGTGCTGATCCTGATCGCGCTGGGACTGGTTTTGGCTGCGGCCGTCTTCATGCGCTGGGACTGGCTGCCTAAATATTACGGGATAGGACTGCTCGGCATCTGGCGCGCGCTGTGGATTCTTGCCGTCACTTGCACGCTGGGTTTCCTGCTCGCAGTGCCGCTCGGACTGGCGCAGGCTGCCGGCGCGTTCTGGTTCGCGGCACCCGCCAAGGTCTTCTGCACCGTCATCAGAGGGACTCCGCTGTTGCTGCAGCTCTGGCTGCTCTATTACGGACTGGGCTCGCTGTTTCCGCAATATCCGTGGATTCGCGAGTCCTGGATGTGGCCCTATCTCAGGCAGGCATGGCCCTACGGCGTCCTCGGGCTGACGCTGTCCTTCGCCGGCTATGAGGGCGAGGTGATGCGAGGCGCTTTTGCCGGCGTGCCGAAGGGCCAATTGGAAGCCGCCCGTGCCTTTGGCATGAGCCGGTGGAGGATTTTCCAGCGAATCTGGCTGCCGCAGGCCTTCTACCGCGCGCTGCCGACGCTGACCGGCGAAACCGTGCTGCAGCTGAAATCGACGCCGCTGGTGGCCACCATCAGCGTGATCGACATATTCGCCGTCTCCTCCAAAGTGCGGCAGGATACCTATCTCACCTATGAACCCTTGCTGCTCTTGGCGTTGATCTATATGGCGATCACCGGCATCCTCGTCTTCACCCTGGGCAAGATCGAGGCGCGGATCCCGAACAAGGTTGGTTAGGTGAATAGTGAATAGTGAATGGTGAATAGTCAGTAGTGCGTAGCCCCTATGTTACCGGCTAAGTCCCCACTCACCATTCACCCATTCCCTCAGATATCCATGGCAATCACAATGCAACTCAGTCTCGACCAGGCGACAGGGCTGTGCCGGATGGCCGCACTTGGCGCTGGCGCCAACGAAGAGGCGGCGCAGTCGCTGGCTGCCTCGATCGTCGCGGCCGAGGCGGAAGGACTGTCGACCGTCGGGCTGTCGCACTTTATCGATTATCTTGAAGCACTGGAGGCCGGCCGTATCGACGGCAACGCCGATCCGGTGATCACCAGGCCGGCGCTCGCGGTCTATCTTTCCGATGCGCGAGGCGGCTTAGCGCATACCGGTTTCGACCGCACGATCGATGACCTCGCCAAGGCGGCGCGGCTGTTCGGCGTCACCATCTTTTCGCAGAAGAATGCTTATACGTGCGGCGCGCTCGGCTATTTCACCGGACGGCTGGCCGCGCAGGGATTGGTGTCGTTCGCCGCCACCAACGGCCCGGCCGTGCTTGCCGGCTCGGGCTCGGTCAAGCCGGTCTACTGCACCAACCCGATGTCCTTTGCGGCACCCGCCGCGGACGGGGCGGCGCTGGTCATCGACCAGTCGTCGAGCGCCACCGCCTTCGTCAACATCCGCAAGGCGGCCGAGGACGGCAAGAAGATCCCCGAAGGCTGGGCACTGGATGCGAGCGGCAATCCGACCACGGACCCGGCAGCTGCAATGAAGGGCGCCATGCTTGCCTTCGGCGGCCAGCGCGGCGCCAACATCGCGCTGATGGTCGAGGTGCTGGCTGCGGGCCTGTCGGGCGCCAACTGGTCGCTCGATGCGCCATGGTTCAGCGGCGGGCCGGACAGTCCGGGGACCGGCCTGTTCGTGCTTGCCGTCGAGCCCAAGCTGCTCGATCCGGACTTCGAAAAGCGGATGAAGGATCAACTCGACCGGCTGCGGCGGCGCTATGGCGTGCATGTGCCGGGGCGTGCCCGGGCCGAGGCCGCGGAGAAGGCGGCGGCGCGCGGCATAAGCGCGCCGAAAGCCGTGGTGCAGCGCATTTCCGAATTCGCCGCCCGCTATTCGTCCTGAAGAAATTCGTTTGTCCGATGAGCGGCTGAGAACGCCGGCCGATCCGGCAGCGCGAGCCTACTTCCCGCAATAATGATCGTTGATGACGTTCGCCGCATTCGCGTCCGGCCCTACCCTGTTGTAGGAGCAGGGTTCGGCGGCCGTCGTGAACAGGTGGTTGTCATAGTAGCGCGGGCCACCGAACAGAATGTCGATGATGTTGCCGTTGGCCGGAACGTAGCGTTCGGGTTGAGCTTGGTGGTGATGCCGGTTTGCCCCGAATGCCGAGGCACCAATGCTGCAGCCTGTTGCGAAAGCCAGAGCGAAGATCGCAACGCGTTTTGTCGTCATCGGCAATATCCTCCATTCGGAATCAAACCATACATCCTAAAATCGCCGGCCGGAACAAAGGTTCCTGTCCCGAATGGAGTTACCTAAAGCCCGGCGTCGGCGGGTTTTCTGCCGTTTCCAACGGATACTGGAAATCATGCTTCAACAATGCCGGGCGACCGATGGTCACCCTTTGCCTTTGGCGCGAAACCGACTATGAAACGGCTTCAACCAAGCCATCTGGATAGCCGCCGGAGCCAGCCATGACCGAAATCCTGCAGACCCCAAAGCTCGTGGTCGTGTTCGGCGGCTCCGGGTTTGTCGGTCGTCATGTCGTGCGGGCGCTGGCCAAGCGCGGCTACCGCATCCGGGTTGCCTGCCGTCGGCCCGATCTCGCCGGCCACCTGCAGCCGCTCGGCAATGTCGGGCAGATCCAGCCGGTGCAGGCCAATGTCCGGGTGCGCTGGTCGGTCGACCGCGCCGTGCAAGGCGCGGACCATGTCGTCAATCTGGTTGCGATCGCGCATGAGGCCGGCCGGCAGAAATTCACTGCCGTCCACGAATTCGGCGCGCGCGCTGTCGCTGAAGCGGCGCGCGCCGTCGGCGCCGGCCTCACCCACATCTCGGCTCTGGGAGCGGATCTCCACGCGCAATCGGACTACGCGCGTACCAAGGCGCTCGGCGAAAAGGCCGTTCTGGAGACGGTCCAAGACGCCGTGATCTTGCGGCCATCGATCAATTTCGGGCCAGAGGACGGTTTCTTCAACCGCTTTGCCAACATGGCCCGCTTTTCCCCGGTGCTGCCGCTGATCGGCGGCGGGCAGACGAAATTCCAGCCGGTCTATGTCGGCGACGTCGCCGAAGCGGTGGCGCATTCGGTCGACGGCAAGGTCCAGGGCGGCCGGATATATGAACTCGGCGGGCCGCAAGTGCTTACCTTCAAGGAATGCATGCAACAGCTGCTTATCATCATCGAACGCAAGCGGTTTTTGCTGCCCGTGCCATGGTGGCTGGCGAACCTCCAGGCATCAATTCTCGGGCTGTTGCCCAATCCGTTGTTGACCAAGGACCAGGTCCTGCTGTTGCGCCAGCACAATGTCGTGTCGGAAGCCGCCGTCAAGGACAACCGGACGCTCGCCGGCCTCGGGATCCAGCCACGGTCGATCGGAACCATCCTGCCCAGCTATCTCTGGCGCTACCGCGCCGCCGGCCAGTTCCAACGCAAGTCCGCCGCATAATACGAACGGACGTCCGGTTGCCTACGAGGCGCGCCGGGTGACCTGCATCGGCAGGCCGCCTTGCGGCTGCGTCGTCAGCTTCTGCACCGGCCAGGGGCGGGTTTCCGCGGTGGCGTCGAAACGGTAGCGCGACAGCATGATCGCCAACGCGATGATTGCCTCCTGCATGGCGAAGCTGGCGCCGATGCAGACGCGGGGGCCGGCGCCGAACGGCAAATACTGGAAACGATCGATCTTTTCGCGGCTTCCCGGATGGAAGCGTTCCGGCATGAAAGCGTCCGGCCGGTCCCACAATTTCCGATGGCGGTGGACGACCCACGGCATCACCAGCACCGCAGCACGTCGCGGTATGTAGAGGCCGTTCCAGGTTTCGGGCTCGATCGGTTCGCGGTTGATCGACGGCGCCGGCGGATAGAGCCTGAGCGCCTCGTCGAAGGCGGCGCGGGTGAGCGGCATGGCGTCGAGCCATTTCGTCGGGTCGGGCTCACGCGCCAACACCGCATCGATCTCGTGCTCGATCTTTTCGCGCTCCCACGGCGCTTCGGCAAGGCAGTAGAGCGTCCAGCCGAGCGCCCTGGCCGTAGTCTCGTGGCCGGCACCGATGAAGGTGATGATGTTGTCCTCGACCTCGGCCCGGGTCAGCCCGCCCGGTCCCTCAGCCTTCAACAGCAGCGTGAGAAAATCCTGCGGCACGGTGTCCGGAGCGCGCCTCAGCCGCGCCTCGCGCATCTGCACCGTGTCGGTGACGATCTTGCGGAAGTAGGCCATGGTCTTGCGGCCGCGGATGCGGGTCAGGCGCGGCAGCCAGTCGGGCGCACGCAAAAGGTCGAGCGGATCGACCCGGCCCATCGTCTCGAACAGGCGATCGATCTCCTTGGCGAAGCTACCGGGCTCGCCCGATATCTCGCCCGAAAACAGCGTCTCGGCCAGGATATCGAAGGTGAGCAGCGTCATGTCGTGGGCGATATCCGACGTGCCACCTTGCTCGTAACGGGTGACGAATTCGAGCGTGCGTTTCAGCATCGGCTCGGCGAAGCCGAAGATGTGGCGCGGCGTGAACACCGGCGCCATCGCCTTGCGCGAACGCCGCCACACTTCGCCCTCGGCGGTCAGCAGCCCGTCGCGCAAGATCGGCCGCAGGATCAACTGGCGCACCGTGGCCATCTTGTAGTTCTTGGCGTTGTCGACAAGCACATGGCGGATGAGGCCGGGATCGTTGGCGATGACCAGCGGTCCCCCGACGCCGTTCACCGAAATCCAGGGCTCGTTGTAGGTCGCCTCACCCCACAGTTCGAGCGGATTGCGGTAGACGATGCGGATCATCTCCAGCGTTGAAGGCGGCGCGGTGCGCGGCTTCGGCGCCGGCGGGACGAAGGGGACGGGCTGACTGTCCATGGCTTGCTCCGCTGACACCTCAATGTAGTGGCGGGCAAGGCAGGCGTCCATGTGACTGGACGACAAGGCGAAGCATCCGCTCTCTGGAATGTGACCGGGGCACCGGAAAGTGCCTGCTTGCTGTGTCGGGCTGCGTGTCTTAGGTGGCAGCACCACAGATGCCACTAACCGGCGGGAGCCTGCCTTGAAGCACCAGTTGAACGTCATCATCGGCAGCACGCGGCCGGGCCGCGCCGGACCCGCTTTCGCAAAGTGGCTGGAGAGCTTTGCGCGCGAGCATGGCAAATTCGAGCCGGTGCTCACTGACATCGCCGCATTCAACCTGCCGGTGCTGGACGAGCCGCATCATCCGAGACTCGGCAAATACGAAAACAGCCACACGAAAGCCTGGTCGAAAGCAATCGACGCAGCCGACGCATTCGTCTTCGTGGCGCCGGAGTACAATTATTTCACCGCTCCCGCGATCGTCAACGCGGTCGACTACCTGCTCAGGGAATGGCGATACAAGCCGGCCGCCATCCTCAGCTACGGCGGTGTCTCCGGCGGTTTGCGAGCGGCGCAGGCGGTCAAACCGTTGCTGACCGCCGTCGGTGTCATGCCGATTCCGGAAGGCGTGGCGCTGCCGATGTACCAGAAGCTGCTCGACGAGACCGGCGCCTTCCTGCCCAGCGAGCAGGTGCTCGGCGGGGCCAGGACCATGCTGGACGAGCTGTTCCGCTGGAGCGAAGCGCTGAGGCCGATGCGCGCCAGCTAACAACGCGAACGGCCGAACTGGCCGATGCCATAACTTGCTCATGCCATAAAGAGATGGAATGCTCCGGCAAATGACCGGGCCGGGGCGGTTCGATTTGCGTTTTCTGTTTGCCTTGCTGCTGATCCTCTCGACGGCCTCCGCTGCAATGGCGGAGCGGCGCGCTGCGCTGGTCATCGCCGAGAACGACTACCGGCTGATCCGGCCGCTCGCCAATCCCGTCAATGACGGCGAGATCATGGAAACGGTGCTGAGGAAGCTCGGTTTCGAGGTCTTCCTCGAAACCAACCGCGACCTGCGGCGCATGCGCCGGGCGCTTGACGATTTCCGCGAGGATGCCAAAGGCGCCGACGTGGCACTGGTGTTCTTCTCCGGCCACGGCGTCGAGATAGCCGGCGAGAATCGGCTCCTGCCGGTCGATGCAGACGCGTCGTCGCTCGCTACGCTGGAAAGGACCAGCCTGCCGCTGGAGGAGATCCGCGCGACCGTCGCCGCCACCAGCAAGGTCGGACTGATCGTGCTCGATGCCTGCCGCAGCGATCCGTTTGCGGCTACGGGCGGCGAAGGCCGCGGCGCAACGGCGCTGGTAAAAGAGGTCAGCGACAAGGTCCGGCCGGGTCTTGGCCGCATCGGGCGGGCAGAAAACATTCTGTTTGCTTTCTCGGCGGCGCCCGGCGAGACCGCCGCGGATGGGACCGGCCAGAATTCGCCGTTCACCGCGGCGTTGACGAAATATCTCGGCACCGAAGGTCTCGAGATCCGCTCCGTGCTGACGCTCGTGCAGCAGGAGGTCTACGACCTCTCGCGCGGTAAGCAATTGCCCTATGTCGAGAGCGGCCTGCCGCAGCTGTTCTTTGCCGCCTCGGCCAAGGAGAAATTGCCGGAACGCGAACGCCTGTTGCTGGCCATGGCCGAGGTGACGCCTCAGATGCGCGGCGAAGTGGAGAAGATCGCCAGCGACGCCGACATGCCGCTGGCACCGCTCTATGGCGCGTTGATCAGTTCCGATGCCGGCCACCTCTCCGCGGACAGTCTGAACGCCAGGCTGCGTGAGGCAGCCGACGCCTTCGTCAAGGTGCGGAGCGAAATGCAGACGCTTGGATCCGACGATCTCAGAGTGTCGGCGTTGCGCCGGCAGGCCGAAGAGCAGCTTTCGCTGGGAGCGTTCGATGCGGCGCGGAAAAAGCTCGCCGAGGCAGCCGAGATCGACAGTGTCTCTCGCAACGCTTTGAAGGCCAATTTCGTCAGCCGCACGCTCTCCGAGGCCGCAACGCGCTATTTGTCCGGCGGGGCGGCGCGCGCCGACCTCGACTACGCCACAGCCATCAAGGACTATGAGTCCGTGCTCGCGCTTTATGGCGAAGCCGGACAGGTGGTGCTGTCGCTCGACGATGCCGACCGCTTGATCCGCACGCTGGACGAGCTCGGCAAGCTCTATACCACGATCGGCAATATCGATGCGGCCGGCCGCGCGTTCGAGGCGCTGCAAGCCGATCTTGAGCGGCGGTCGCATCATGAAACCGATCCCAACGTGAAGCGCGACTTCGCCGTCAGCCACGTCAAGCTCGGCAACGTGCGGATTGCGCAAGGCAATCTGCCGACAGCGCTGCAGAATTATGAGACGGCCAAGACCATTCTGCAGGGCCTGACCGAGGCAGAACCGGCTAATCTGGCGTGGTTCGGCGACCTCGCCATGGCCGACGACAAGATCGGCAACGTATTGGCGACGCAAGGCGATCTGGCCGGCGCCGCAGAGGTCTACCAGGAAAGCCTGTCGATCAAGAAGCAGCTCGCCGCCGGAGAGCCGGACCGTGCCGAACTGCAGCGCGACCTGACCATCACCTACGATGAGATCGGTCACCTTGCCCATATCGCAGGCCAACTGGACAACGCACAGGCGGCCTATGAAGAGAGCCTGAAGGTGCGGCTGGCGCTGGCGGCGGACAAACCGGGAGACGCCGACCGGCAGCGTGACGTCTCGGTCAGCCACGATACGATAGGCGACCTGCTGCGCGAACGCGGCGACGCCGCCGGGGCGCTGGCGGCCTACAAGGAAGGTCTGGCGATCGTCAAGCAACTGGCGAAACGCGATCCGGACGACACCGAGTTGAAGCGCGACCTGTCGGT
Source organism: Mesorhizobium sp. M0437 (assembly GCF_040321335.1). Classification (NCBI taxonomy): domain Bacteria; kingdom Pseudomonadati; phylum Pseudomonadota; class Alphaproteobacteria; order Hyphomicrobiales; family Phyllobacteriaceae; genus Mesorhizobium; species Mesorhizobium sp. M0437. The sequence continues at coordinate 87,656 of NZ_JAMYRK010000001.1, read as the reverse complement.
CGGCAACGCCAAGATCGGCAATGCGCTGAGCGACCAGCAGAATTGGCCGGCGGCACTTTCGGCTTATCGTGAGGCACTTTCGCAGGCCAGCGCGCTCGCCGCCGGCGACCCGAACAACACCGAATGGCAGCGCGACCTTTCCGTGTGCATCGAGAAAGTCGCCGGCGTCCTGGCGATACAGGGCGACCACAAAGGCGCGCTGAAAGCCTATCTGGACAGCTACGCGATTGCGCAGAGGCTGGCCAAGCTCGATCCCGCCAATTCCGACTGGCAGCGGGACTTGTCGATAACGCTGTCCGAAGTCGCCACGCTGCGCCTCAGGCAGCGCGACGTCAGGGGCGCCCGGCAAGCCCTTCAGGACAGTCTGGCCATTCGCGAGAAACTTGCCCGGTCCGATCCGGACAACGCCACCTGGCAGCGCGACCTGGTGGTCGCCTATATCGACTACGCCCAAGTCGCAAAGGACCCGAAGGCTGTGCTTTCCAAGGCGCTCGACATGACGCTCGAGCTCGACCGGAGCGGGCGGTTGGCACCGCGCCACAAGTTCATGATCAAGTTTTTACGTGAGCGGCTGGCCAGGATCGAAGCCAGGCGGCGATAGCCTGCTCACGCGATGGTCATTCCGTTCCGAAATGCCTGCAAACCTTGGAAAAACCGCCTTTTGCGCCTATATCTACGACATTAGAAATGCGCGATTCGAAGCCGATTTTTCGCGCTCTGCACACGGCATCAATCAGACAGGTTTTCATGAGCGACCAGACCGACATCGCCAACGGCGTTGAAGCCGAATACGGCGCCGATTCCATCAAGGTTTTGAAGGGCTTGGATGCCGTTCGCAAGCGGCCGGGCATGTATATCGGCGATACCGACGACGGCTCGGGCCTGCACCACATGGTCTATGAGGTGGTCGACAACGCCATCGACGAAGCACTGGCCGGCCATGCCGACCTGGTGACGGTGACGCTCAATCCGGACGGATCGGTGACGGTCATCGACAATGGCCGCGGCATTCCGACCGATATCCACACCGGCGAAGGCATTTCAGCGGCCGAAGTGATCATGACGCAGCTGCATGCCGGCGGCAAGTTCGACCAGAACTCCTACAAGGTCTCAGGCGGCCTGCACGGCGTCGGCGTGTCGGTCGTCAACGCCCTGTCGGCCTGGCTGAAACTGAAGATCCGCCGCAACGGCCAGATCTACGAGATGAGTTTCACGCATGGCAATGCCGACGCGCCGCTGCGGATCACCGGCAGTTATGAACAAGACAAGGTCCCCGGCACCTATGAAGGGCGCAGCGGCAGCGAAATCACGTTTTTGCCGTCGTCCGAGACGTTCACCATGGTCGAATTCGACTACGGTACGCTGGAGCATCGGCTGCGCGAGCTCGCCTTCCTGAACTCCGGCGTGCGCATCGTTTTGACCGATGCCCGCCATGCCGACATCGTGCGCCATGAACTGCACTACGATGGCGGGCTGGAAGAGTTCGTCCGATATCTCGACCGGACGAAGAAGCCGTTGCTCGACAAGCCGATCTCGATCCGCGCCGAGCGCGACGGCATCACGGTCGAAGTCGCCATGTGGTGGAACGACAGCTACCACGAGAACGTGCTGGCCTTCACCAACAACATCCCGCAACGCGACGGCGGCACGCATCTGGCAGGCTTCCGCGGTGCGCTGACGCGCCAGATAACCGGTTATGGCGACTCCTCGGGCCTGACCAAGAAGGAAAAAGTGGCGCTGATCGGCGATGATTGCCGCGAAGGGCTGACCGCGGTGCTGTCGGTCAAGGTTCCCGACCCGAAATTCTCCTCGCAGACCAAGGACAAGCTGGTGTCGTCCGAGGTCCGCCCGGTGGTCGAAGGGCTTGTCAACGAAGCGCTCGGCACCTGGCTCGAGGAGCACCCGACCGAGGGCAAGGCGGTCATCGAGAAGGTCATCCAGGCCGCTGCCGCGCGCGAAGCCGCGCGCAAGGCACGCGACATCACCCGCAAGAGTTCGCTCGGCGTCACCTCGCTGCCCGGCAAGCTGGCTGATTGCCAGGAGCGCGATCCGGCGAAATCCGAGATCTTTATCGTCGAGGGCGACAGCGCCGGCGGCTCGGCCAAGGGCGGCCGTTCGCGCCAGAACCAGGCCATTCTTCCGCTGCGCGGCAAGATCCTCAATGTCGAGCGCGCCCGCTTCGACCGCATGCTCGGCTCCGACATGATCGGCACGCTGATCACCGCGCTCGGCACCTCGATCGGCAAGGACGAGTTCAACGCCGACAAGCTGCGCTACCACAAGATCATCCTGATGACCGACGCCGATGTCGACGGCGCCCACATCCGCACCTTGCTGCTGACCTTCTTCTTCCGGCAGATGCCGGAACTGATCGAACGCGGGCATCTCTACATCGCGCAGCCGCCGCTCTACAAGGTGACGCGCGGGAAGAGCTCGCAATACATCAAGGACGAAGCCGCCTTCGAGGAATTCCTGATCGGCTCCGGGCTGGAAGAAGCGTCGCTTGCGCTCAGCACAGGCGAGGTGCGGGCTGGACAGGACCTGCGCAGCGCCATCGACGACGCCTTGGCTGTCCGCCAGCTCATCAACGGATTGCACACGCGCTATAACAGAGGCGTGGTCGAGCAGGCAGCGATTGCCGGCGCGCTCAACCCGGAGATCTTCACCGACCTCCGCCGCGCCAACGAAACGGCCGAGCGTGTTGCCCGTCGTCTCGACATTATCGCCGAGGACACCGAGCGCGGCTGGATCGGCCGCATGTCGACCTCGAACGAGGGCATTGGCGGCTATGTCTTCGAGCGAACGGTGCGCAGCGTCAAGGAGTTCGCGCATCTCGACCTGGCATTGATCAATTCCGCCGACGCACGCCAGCTCGACCGCTATGCGCCGCGCCTGGCGGAAATCTACGGCGAGCCGCCGGTGCTGCGCCGCAAGGATGTCTCGGAAACCATTTCGGGGCCGCTGGCACTGCTCAATGCCGTGTTTGCCACCGGCCGCAAGGGCCTGACCATGCAGCGCTACAAGGGCCTTGGCGAAATGAACGCCGAGCAGCTCTGGGAAACGACGCTCGACCCGAATGTGCGCTCGCTGTTACAGGTCAAGGTCAATGACGCGACTGATGCGGACAGCTTGTTTTCACGGCTGATGGGCGACGAGGTCGAGCCAAGGCGCGAATTCATCCAGGAAAACGCGCTGTCGGTTGCCAATCTGGACATTTGAGTCGCCATCCAGATACCCAGCCAGCAGGCATGAAGTGTATTGGTGCGCCTTGGCGCACCAATACGACTGCTGCAACGCAACAAAGATCACCAGGACCGCCGGAACGGAAAGGCTTTCAAGGCATTGTAGTTGATCACAATCGCCGCAGGAGGCATCCATGGGACGTGGCATTTTGCTCTGGCTTCTCGGAGTCCCAATTCCGATCATTATTCTGATCATGCTGTTCGCACGGTAGGGAGGCTTCGATGCAGTCCACCGTAACAGCTGTCGACGTTTCCGCCCCGACGGAATCCGCTTCCACTGCTGTCAGCTGGGGGCCAATCGTCGCCGGCGCCTTTGCTGCGTCAACGCTTACCTTCATCTTGATGCTGCTCGGCTCCGGGCTTGGGCTGAGCATGGTGTCGCCATGGTCCGGCTCGGGTGCGTCAGTCACCACTTTCGCCGTTTCCACCGCCGTCTGGCTGATCGTCGTGCAGTGGCTGTCCTCGGCCCTGGGTGGCTACCTCGCCGGACGCCTGCGCACCAAATGGGTCGGCATCCACACCGATGAAGTCTTCTTCCGCGATACCGCTCACGGCTTCCTGGCCTGGGCGCTGGCGACGCTGCTCGTCGCCGGCGTGCTCGGCACGGCGCTTTCGGCCGCGATAGGTACCGGTGTCCAGGCTGCTTCGACTGTGGCATCGGGCGCGGCAATGGGCGCTTCGGCAGGTGCTGCTGCAAACGCGGGTAGCGCCTCGACTGACAACGCCACATCGTATTTCGTCGATACGCTGTTCCGCCCGGCCGATCCGGCAAGGCTCGCTGCCGCCAATCCGGAGAGCGACGCTGCGGCAACGGCGCAGGCATCGCGCATTCTAATCGCGAGTGCCGCAGCAGGCGAAATATCGGCCGACGACAAGACCTATCTATCGCGGCTGGTGGCCGCCCGCACAGGCCTGTCCGAAGCGGATGCCACCGCTCGCGTCGATACGGTAATCGCCAGAGCGCAGGACGCCAAGGTCAAGGCCCAGCAGGCGGCCGACACCGCCAGAAAGGCAGGCGCGACCTTCTCGTTGATTGGCGCGCTGTCGCTGGTCGTCGGGGCCTTCATTGCCAGCGCGGCTGCAGCACTTGGCGGCAGGCAGCGCGACGACGAGGAAGCGATTTTCCTGACCAATCGTTGATCGGTGACTAAGCGAACTCGGTCCGCTTCGGGAAGATTACGCCCGAAGGGGACCTTGCTTTGAACTGCCGCCGCGCATTGCTTGCCGCCTACAGCTCAGCTTCCAGTTTGCGGCCGAGATCGACCGCATCGCGCAGCACGGCAAGGTGCGAGCGCGGCTGTACGCCGGCCAGCGCGTCGACCTCGACGCCGCTCGCCGTCAGCGACCAGTAGAGCCTGTGCGTGAAGACGCGGCCGCCCGAGCCGCGCAGCTCGACCTGGATGTTTTCCACGCCGGGACCAAAATTTTCCGTCATCCGCCCTGAAATCGGGTCGCCGGTCAGCCAGCCATTGCCCCTGTCGAAAATATTGGTCCAGCGTGTCGCGGCAAACACCGCGCCATGATGCACTGCCCGCTGCGGCTTGCCGGAATGGCTGCGCCCTTCCTGGTAGAGCATGGTCCCGCCCGCCGCTCTGTCGGCGATCGGCGGGCATGCTGAAAACAGGCGCTCGGCGATGCCGCGCCTGAATTCGGCGAGGTTGTAGGTCACCAGAAACTCGCTGTGGGTCAGCGGACTGCCGAGCGTGACGAAATCGCTGATCTTCCACGGCAGCGGATGATCGGCGTCGCCGACGCGAAGCTGCCGGTAGAGCTCCCATTGGCTGCGCCGGAATGCGGGGAGGTCATCGAGGCTGTCGGGCCAAGCGGAGGCATCGGCGACCAGCGTCGCCTTGTCGACGGCGTGGATCGCCTTCAGCCTCGCTTTGTCGCGAATGGCTTCCAACTTTCTAGGCCTGAAATCGGCCCACAATATCTGCAACAGATCATAGGCGATGATCGACCCGAGGCTGTGCGAGACCAGCACGATGCGGTCATAGGCATCGTCCATCATGAGACGCTTCAGCAGCTTGAGGCCACGCTCGCGGACCAGCGCCCGCTTCTCGACCGTTGCCGCTTCGGCCCGCACATAGGCGGCGACGTCGCCGAAATAGGGCAAGCCAAACTGGTCCACCAACCAGATGACGAACGACGCCAGAACCGTGACAAGCACACCCGTCGTCCAGGAGATGTAGCCTTGCCAGGTCGACGTTGCGAGCGCCAGCGCCGCGCCCAGGACCACGAGGGTGGCCAAAAGCGTGACGACATAGAGTTTGAGCACATCGCGCGGAATATCGGCCGGCTTGCGCCAGAGCAGGGTCGTCACCCAGGCAGCAAGGCGGCTTCGGGTCGTGCCCTGGGTGATGTCGGCCCAGTAAAGCTCGTAGAAATCGGTGCGGCGGCCATCGACATCATAGGGCGTGGTGATCCGGCGGAGTTCGTGCGAATTGGTCCGGCTGTCGGGCGTGATCCAGCTCTGGTTGATCTTCGCACCCATCGGGTCGGCCGGATCGGGGACATGGGCATAGAACGGTGCACGGGCCGGATCGTGGCTCCATACGGCCTGGACAAACTCCCTCAACGTGTCCATGGGCCGCTGCTCGCCCATGCCGTGCACGACCACTACCGCCTGGCTGCGCTTGCGTGGCGCCTTCTCTGCTGCGGTCAGATCGGCGGCCGGCGATGCAGCAGAACCAGGGTCGGGCACCAGCACCTCCACGATGACGCCGTTAGCAAGACGACGGGTCGGCATCGTAGCTTCAGAACCGGTAACAGCCAAGAAAAAGCCCGGCGCGGAGCCGGGCTGTATTCGACGATCGGCAGTGAGTTGGCAGCGACGCCGTTTCAGTGATCCATCGCTTTGACGATCTCCTCGGTCATCTTCTTGGCGTCGCCGAGCAGCATCATGGTGCCGTCCTTGTAGAACAGCGTGTTGTCGATGCCGGCATAGCCGGAGCCGAGCGAGCGCTTGACGAACAAGCAAGTGCGCGCCTTGTCGACGTCGAGGATTGGCATGCCGTAGATAGGTGAGGACTTGTCGTCACGAGCCGAGGGATTGGTGACGTCATTGGCCCCGATGACATAGGCGACGTCGGCCTGCGCGAACTCAGAGTTGATGTCCTCCAGCTCGAACACTTCGTCATAAGGCACGTTGGCTTCGGCCAAGAGCACGTTCATGTGGCCGGGCATGCGGCCGGCAACCGGGTGGATGGCGTATTTGACATCGACGCCGTTGGCCTTGAGCTTGTCGGCCATCTCGCGCAGCGCGTGCTGCGCCTGGGCGACGGCCATGCCGTAGCCCGGCACGATGATGACCTTTTGCGCATTCATCATCAGATAGGCGGCATCTTCGGCCGAGCCCTGCTTGACCGTGCGCTCGATGCCGTCGTTGGCAATGGCTGATGTCTCGCCACCGAAGCCGCCGAGGATGACCGAGATGAAGCTCCGGTTCATGCCTTTGCACATGATGTAAGACAGGATGGCGCCCGACGAGCCGACCAGCGCGCCGGTGATGATCAGCGCCAGATTGCCGAGCGTGAAGCCCAGGGCGGCCGCGGCCCAGCCCGAATAGGAATTCAGCATCGACACGACCACCGGCATATCGGCGCCACCGATCGGGATGATGAGAAGCACACCCAGCACCAGCGAGGCGGCAACGATCAGCCAGAACACCACCTTGGACTCGGCGGTGACGAGCAGCACGATCAGCACGATCAGCGCAATGCCCAGGGCCGCGTTGATGAAGTGGCGGCCACCGATCATGATCGGCTTGCCCGACATGCGGCCGTCGAGCTTCAAAAAGGCGATGACCGAGCCGGTGAAGGTGATGGCACCTATGGCAACGCCGAGGCTCATCTCGATCAGTGCCTGGGCATGGATATCGGCGACGGTGCCGATGCCGAAGCTTTCCGGTGCATAGATGGCGGCGGCCGCCACCATGACCGCGGCAAGACCGACCAGCGAGTGGAAGGCGGCGACCAGCTGCGGCATCGAGGTCATGGCAATGCGCCGTGCCGTGACCGCACCGGCCGAGCCGCCTATCAGCAGCCCGAGCACTATGAGGCCGAAGCGCCCGGCCGAAGGGGTCGCCAGCGCCAGCGTCGTGGCGATGGCGATGCCCATGCCGATCATGCCGTACATGTTGCCCTGGCGGCTGGTGGTCGGATGCGACAGGCCGCGCAATGCGAGGATGAACAGGATGCCGGAGACCAGATAGAGAAAGGAGGCGAAGTTGGCGTTCATAGCGGCCTACTTTTCCTTCTTCTTGTACATGGCCAGCATGCGCTGGGTGACGAGGAAGCCGCCGAAGATGTTGACCGATACCAGCATCAGCGCAACGAAGCCGAAGCCGGTGGCAAGCCCTGAGGCCGAGATGCCGACGGCCAGCAGCGCGCCGACGACGATGACCGAGGAAATGGCGTTGGTGACCGCCATCAGCGGCGTGTGCAGTGCCGGCGTGACGGACCACACGACGTAGTAGCCGACGAAGATCGCCAGGACAAAGATGGCGAAGCGAAAGACGAAGGGATCGATGGCACCGCCGGACAGCGCGTGAGCGGCGTCACCCGCCGCCTCGGTGCCGGGCGCGGCCGCCAGGTTCTGCACCGCGAGCCGCACGGCAGCTGTCGCCTGGTCGAGCTGGTCGAGGGCTTTCTGCAGAGTCTGATCCATCACGCGATCCCTCCGGTGGTCTTGGGCTTCCTCGAAGCGGCCGTTTTCTTCGCAGCCGGCTTCGCCGAAGCCTCGGCAACCATCGTCCTGGCCGGAATGGCCGGTGGCTCGACATATTGGCCCTTTGGCGGCTCCTGCTCAGCCTTTGCGAAAGCCGGATGCACGATCTTGCCAGCATCGGTCAGCATCGTCGCCTTGACCAGTTCGTCGTCGCGGTTGATGGCAAGCGTCTTCGCCGCCTTGTCGACCAGCGTCTCGAGGAAGGCATAGAGGTTCCTGGCATAGAGAAGCGAAGCGGAGGCGGCGACGCGACCGGGAAAGTTGAGATGGCCGACGATCTTTACCCCGTTGGCCGTGGTCACCACCTTGCCGGCTTCGGCGCCCTCGACATTGCCGCCGCGCTCGACCGCGAGGTCGACGATCACAGAGCCGGGTTTCATCGAGGCGACCATTGCCGCCGAGACCAGCTTCGGCGCCGGACGGCCGGGGATCAGCGCGGTGGTGATGACGATGTCCTGCTTGGCGATGTGCTCGGCGGTCAGCGCCGCCTGCTTGGCCTGGTATTCCTTCGACATTTCCTTGGCGTAGCCGCCGGCCGTCTCGGCCGCCTTGAACTCCTCGTCCTCGACGGCCAGGAATTTTGCGCCGAGCGAGGCGACCTGCTCCTTGGCGGCCGGGCGCACGTCGGTGGCGGTGACCACGGCGCCGAGGCGGCGCGCGGTGGCGATGGCCTGCAGACCGGCGACGCCGACGCCCATGACGAACGCCTTCGCTGCCGGTACGGTGCCGGCCGCCGTCATCATCATCGGTAACGCCCGGTCATATTCGGCAGCCGCGTCGATCACCGCCTGATAGCCGGCGAGGTTGGCCTGGCTGGATAGAACGTCCATCGACTGGGCGCGGGTGATGCGCGGCATGAACTCCATGGAGAAGGCAGTAACACCGGCCTTGGCAAGGGCAGCGACGGCAGCGTCGTTGCCGTAGGGATCCATGATCGCGATGACAGCGGCGCCGGACTTGTAGCCCTTCAGCTCGGCGTCCGTGGGCCGGCGCACCTTCAGCACGACATCGGCCCTGGCTGCATCGCCGGCCTTGCCGATCGCGGCGCCCACCCGGGCGAACTCCTCGTCGGGAATGCGCGACGCAGTGCCGGCGCCGGTTTCGACAATCACGTCGAAACCCAGTGCCGCCAGCCGCTTCACCGTGTCGGGGGAGGCCCCGACGCGCGGCTCGTTTGCGTCGAGCTCACGAGGGATGAAAACCGTCTGTCCCACCGCATGATCCTTTCGGCCGGAACCCTGTTACCGCAAGACATCGACCGACCCCGGCGGCGCCTTCGACAAAGGTTGGAGGAGTTATCGGAGAATAAAGGCGCCGATGGCCAGGATCAGCACGAATAGGATAGTCCCCGAGAAGAAGCCGCCCACAAAGAAGCCGAACGCCATGGCAAGAAGCACGGCGGCGCAAAATAGCGACCCATATTTGGCCAGCATCACAAAGCCGGCATAGGTGCGGTCGTGCTCGGCGTAGTCCATCTTCGCGCCTAGTTCGACAGGACCGGTCGGCGTGTGTTCAGCCATTGGAATACCCCTTCGAAGACATCTTTCAGGCACATAGCGAAAAGCCGCGTTAAGGGCAATGGCGCTATTGCCGCATCGCCGCAGCCAACAATCTCAAGCAAAACTTGAAATCGCTGCGCGAAGCGCGGCGATACCAATCACAATGGATGGCAGGTCCGCTATTGCCTATGTCGTTAGCCGGCGAGATGCGGGAACAGACCGAGCAGGCCGACAACGATCAGATAAAGGGCGACGATATAATTGAGCAGCCGCGGCATCACCAGGATCAGCACGCCTGCAATCAGCGAGATAAGCGGGGTAAGGGCGAGCGTGGAAATGGTCATATCGGTTCCTTTGATCGGATCGCTATCGAAGCGATGCTTGGCGGATGCCGGCCATGCCGACCTACCACCAGCACCCTTGCCCAGAACGCCGAAGCGACCGGAAGGCTCCATGGGCTCGTTCAGGCGGCTTCGCGAAAATACTTGGCGGTGGGCAGGATGGTCAGCGGGGCGAGTTCGCCGGCACCGGGCGTATCGAACAACATGCGCTGCTCCATTGGCGTCGAACGGAAGAACGGAAAGCGAGCGTAGGTTTCATTCTTGATCGCCAGGACATCGGCTTGATAAAGCAGCGCGAAACAGTTGATCACGCCGGCATAGGGCCGCGCATCGCCAATCGGTCGCGCCCGATAGATGCGCTTGTAGAAAGCCGCATGGTCCTCGCGGATCATGGATATGCAATAAGGCGCGCCGAAATGGAAGCAAGCCATGCCCGCAAGGCGCAGCGTCACATACGGGATCTGCGGGTAAAGCCGTGACCATTCGGCGTCCACGGCAAAACGGCTCGGGTCGATAAAGACTTCGCCGGCCGCCAGACGCGGCATCAACAAGTCCTTGTAGACGCTGAGTGCTGGTGATGTGGCGTTATCAGCAGACACGTTATGCAGGCGCATTGTGCTGACCAGCCGCCCCTCGATATAGATTCCGAACGTATGGCAATTGGGCAGTTCGTCAAACTCGTCATGGACCTGACGGGACGCATTCTCGGGCACCAGATCGTTCATCCGATAGGAATTGTAGCGCAGCCTGTAAATGTTTTCGAAGTCCTCGCCGCTTTCACAGCGTCGGTACTCCGTCCGGTCAAGCAGCGCATAAACATGTTGCGCGAAGCTGGACATGGTCTCGGACGCATCTTTCCCACCAGCGCCCGCCGCATGGCCGAGCGAACTCAACTGGGCACACATGAACTCTATTCCCCGCGATTACCGCCACCAGCCGACACTACGGACGGGTCATGAGATGTAAAGATGAAAATAAGTAGGAGCTCGTTTACCGCCCGTTAAGGTTAACAATTAATAAAATTATACTAAAATACGCAGGTTTTCAGCGCGAAGTCAGCGCCGCGGCGCCTTCCTTGCCGTCTGGATGTCCTTGGCAAAGGGCCAGACGGTGCTCGACATCGTCTCGATGCCGGACGCGCTGAGTGCCGACCCGAACAGAAAGCCCTGGACCAGGTCCGGCTTGACCTGCAATGCCAGGATCTTGAGCTGTTCGAAGGTCTCGACACCTTCGACGGTAACCGAAAGTCCCAGCGGCCGTGACAGGTTGACGATGCCCTTGAGCAATTCGAGCGACCGGCTGTTCTGAGTGACATCCATCAGGAACGAGCGGTCGATCTTGATTTTGTCGAGCGGCAGTTTGTGGAGATAGCTGAGGCTCGAATACCCGGTACCGAAATCGTCGAGCGCAATGCGCACGCCGAGCCGCTTCAACTCCTCGATATATTGGCGTGTCAGCGACTTGTCGTCGAGCAGCGCCGTCTCGGTGACCTCAATCTCCAGACGTCCGGCGGAGAGACCGGATTCAGCCAGCGCGTCGCGAACCTTCTGGATGACATCACGGTTGCGGAAATCCTTGGCCGAGAGATTGACCGACACGCTGGTCTGGGCCGGCCATTTGGCGCATTCCGTGCAGGCCGCATGCAGGACGAAGGTGCTGATGTCGGAAATAATCCCCATTTCCTCCGCCAGCGGAATAAAGATACCGGGGGAAATCGGCCCGAGATCGGGATGATCCCAGCGGCACAGCGCTTCGCAACTGGCGATACGCATCGTGCTCATCGCGACGATCGGCTGATAGACCACCCGCAATTCGTTGTTTTCCACGGCGCTGCGCAGGTCCGCCTTCATCAGCTGACGGCTGCGGAAGGCAGCATCCATGGAGGCCTCGAACAGCCGCCAACCGTTCTTGCCAAGCTCCTTGGCCTTGTAGAGTGCAAGGTCGGCTTTGACGATCATGGCGTCAACGTCGGTATCCTTGACCCGCGACAGCACCGCGCCGCCGGAGGCCTGGATGCGTAATCCGTGGCCGGCGACATCGACCTCGCCCTGTAGATTGACAAAGATCTCGTCAACCTGGCCGGTCAGGTGGCTTTCATCCTCGATGCGCTCGAAGAAGATCATGAACTCGTCGCCGCCGAAGCGGCTGACGGTGATGCCTGGCCCAGCGACTGCCGCCAGCCGCTCGGCAACGGCGTAGATCAATCCGTCGCCGACCGGATGGCCGAGCGTGTCGTTGACGCTCTTGAAATCATCGAGATCGAGCACCACCAGCCCGCAGAGACGCTCGGGATCCCCTGAGGCCATGGCTTCCACCACCAACTCGTGGAAGTAGGCGCGGTTGGGCAGGCCGGTGAGACTGTCGTAGCGCGCCATGAAGCGGATCTTGTCTTCCGCCTCGACCCGGGCGGTCACATCCTCGAAAGTGACGACGCCCAGTTCCTGGCTGCCTTCGCGCGCCGAAAATTCATAGTGCTGGCCGTTGGTGAGCGAGACCAGGACCTTGCGGTCGCGGCCCTCGCGCAACGCACGCGTCAGCTGGGCTTCGATGTAACGGCAATCTTTCGGCGCCAGCATGCCGCCTGCAGCGCCGCGCATCAGCAGACCGTGGATCGAGCGGCCTAGCAGCGCATCGGCCGATTTGAGCGACATCAGGTGCGCGGCTTCGGCATTGGCCACCGCCACCCGGCCGTCGGGACCAAGCATGACAAGGCCATGCGACATGGTGTTGAGCGCGCGATTAAAACGCTGCGCGATGCGGTTCGCCTTCTTTTCCTCCGACAGGGCGGTAAACAGGACTTCGCGGACGATGTCGGCGAACCGCTTGATCGCAAACAGAAAAGGGGCCGACATCAGACCGAGGATGATGTGGTAGATATCGCCGCGCAGGATAAAGCCAAGCGATATGGGCCATGTGGTGGTTATGATAAAAATCATGACCATGCGCGGCGACCCATAATTGCGGCCGGCAATTGACGTGACCGATGCCAGAGTGACGCAGACAGAGGCTATTTCGGCATAGTTGTCGTGGCTGTCATTTGCCAGATAGATACTGACGAAACAGAACGCGCCAAGCATGAAACCATGCATCGAACCGAAAATTATGTAATCGTTTTCGCGATCATGGGCTTCTTCCCACGTCGTCGGGGAAGGAAGTCTCCCGTATTTTCGGATGTTGCGAAGGCGCAGAGTACCGACAATGATGAGCCCAGCGGCAACTAGAAGATACGCCAAGTCCATGGTCTTCCAATAGACCAGAATGACGAGGAGTGTCTGCGCAACAAGGCCGATCGACAGCGTGAACCCGTCGCGAAACAGCGTTTCCACGAACGGAATGTAAACGTCGACCGGAATCTCGTTTTTTCGTCTCAGATTCACGCCTGGATCCCAACCCTGGGGAACCCAGCAGTGTCACATTGGCCTTAAGAAAGGTTTAGAGCGGCGTTTCGAGCCCTGCCGGCATCCATTGGTGACGCCGCGGAAGCAGGGAAACTACAGTTCAGGTAAACAAGGCGTATCACAGCGCTGAATTATTCGGCGGCTTGAAGTTGCGGCCGCAGCGGCGCCGTCGAGAGGCGGTCGAGCAGACGCTGGCGTTCGCCGGCGGCTTTTTCGGCACTGGCCTGCTTGACGTGGCCAAAGCCGCGGATGAGCGCCGGTACCGAAACAAGCGCGGCAGCAACCTCGATCTTGCCCGGCGCCAGCGCGCCGGCGACAAGTTCCAGGTCGGCTTCATAGAGGGCAAGAAGCTGCCGCTCCATACGCCTCTCGGCGCTGTAGCCGAACAGGTCGAAAGCGGTGCCGCGCAGGCCCTTCATCGCCGCCAGCAGGCGGAACCCGTTCATCATCCACGGGCCAAAACTCGATTTCTTCGGCTTCCCGTCACTGCCGCGCCTGCCCATGATCGGCGGTGCGAGATGGAATTCAAGCTTGCCGTAGCTCTGGAACTGCTTTGCGAGCTCTGCGGCAAAGGAGCCGTCCGTATAAAGCCGCGCCACCTCGTATTCGTCCTTGATCGCCATCAGCTTGAACAGGTTCTTTGCGGCAGCCTCGGTCACCACGGTCGACCCGGGCACAGCATTGGTTTCGGCCTTGCGCAGCGCCGCCAGTCTGTCGGCATAGCGCTTGCCATAGGCGGCGTTCTGGTAGGCGGTCAGGAAGCCGACGCGGCGAGCAATGATATCGTCCAGCGTCTCGGCAATGGCGGCATGCTGCGTGGCCTTGCCCGGCTGGGCGAGAAGGCTGCGGACGAAATCCGGCTGGTGGGCGGCGCGGCGGCCCCAGCGAAATGCCGCGACATTCATCGCTACCGCCTCGCCGTTGAGCTCGATCGCCTTCTCGACCGCCTCCGCCGACAGCGGCAAGCCGCCATGCTGGAAGGCGAATCCGAGCATGAACATGTTGGCACCAAGCGAGCTGCCGAACAGGGCAGTGGCGGTGCGGGTAGCGTCGAAGAAATGCGTCCTGTCGTCGCCCGCGGCCGTTCTTATCGCCTTCTTCAGCCGCTCGACGGGCAGCGAGAAATCGGCCGAACGGGCGAACTCGCCCGGCATGATCTCGGCAGTGTTGGCGAGGAAGATGGTATGGCCTTCGCGCGCCGCGGCCAACACCTTCTTGGCACCTGAAACGACGAGATCGCAGCCGAGCACGAGATCGGCCTTGCCGGCCGATACCCGAATGGCGTGGATGTCGTCCGGCGTGCGGGCGATGCGGACATGGGTGAACACCGAGCCGCCCTTCTGGGCGAGGCCGGCCATGTCGATCATGCCGCAGCCCTTGCCTTCCAGGTGCGCGGCCATGCCCAGCACCGCGCCTATTGTGACGACGCCGGTGCCGCCGACACCGTCGATAATCGCCGCCCAGCCTTGTTCACCGAGCGTAAATTGCGCCGGCGCCGGCACGCCCGCGAGCGGGTCGGCCGCGCCGGCTATGCCTTCGGCTTTCCTGATTTTGGCGCCGTGAACGGTGACGAAGGAGGGGCAGAAACCGTTGACGCAAGAGAAGTCCTTGTTGCAACTCGACTGGTCGATCTTGCGCTTGCGGCCGAATTCGGTCTCGACCGGCTGGATCGAGACGCAATTCGACTGCACGCCGCAATCGCCGCAGCCTTCGCAGACCAGCTCGTTGATGAAGATACGCTTGTCGGGATCGGGGAAGGTGCCGCGCTTGCGGCGGCGACGCTTCTCGGCGGCGCAGGTCTGGTCGTAGAGCAGCACCGAGACGCCTTTGACCGAACGCAACTCGCGCTGGACGAGATCGAGGTCGTCGCGGTGATGGATGGTGGCGCCGGCGGGAAATTCCACCTTGCCGGTATATTTGTCCGGCTCGTCGGTGACGATGGCGATGCGCTCCACGCCCTCGGCGCGCACCTGCCTTGCGATCATGTCTACCGTCAGGCCGCCCTCGTGCGGCTGCCCACCGGTCATCGCGACGGCGTCATTGTAGAGGATCTTGTAGGTGATGTTGGCGTCGGTCGACAGCGCGAAACGGATCGCCAGCACACCCGAGTGGTTGTAAGTGCCATCGCCCAGATTCTGGAAGATGTGCTTGCGCTTCGAGAACGGCGCCTGGCCGACCCACTGCGCGCCCTCGCCGCCCATGGCGGTGAAGCCGACGGTGTTGCGGTCCATCCACAGCGCCATGAAATGACAGCCGATTCCGGCGGCGGCGAGCGAGCCGTCCGGAACCTTGGTCGAGGAATTGTGTGGGCAGCCGGAGCAGAAGAACGGCGTGCGCGAGGCGATGTCTGACGTGTCGGCCAGCATCGCCTGGAACTGGCGCAACTTCGCCACCCGCGCGGCGATTTCTTCCGACGGGCCGATCGTTCGCAAAATCCTCTCGCCGAGCTCGATGGCAATATCGTTGGGGTCGAGCGCGCCCTTGGCCGGGAACAGCCAGTCGCCGCGCTCGTCCTTCTTGCCGACGATGACCGGCTGCGTCGCGGTGCCGTAAAGGTTCTCGCGCAGTTGTACCTCGATCAGCGAGCGTTTCTCCTCGACGACGACGATAGTATCGAGGCCGCGAGCAAAGTCGGCGATGTGTTGCAGGTCGAGCGGCCACGGGCAGCCGACCTTGAACAGCCTGATACCGATACGACTGGCGGCCGCTTCGTCGACGCCGATATCCTCCAGCGCCTGGCGAACATCGAGATAACTCTTGCCGATGGTGACGATGCCAAGCTTGGCGCTGGTGCCGCCCGAATAGACGATCCGATTCAGCCCATTGGCGTGGATGAACGCTGAAGCGGCGGCGCGCTTGTATTCATGCAACCGCTCCTCCTGGCCGAGCATGTCGATCTCATTACGGATGTTGAGGCCGCCGGGCGGCATGTCGAAGTCCGGGATGACGATATCTAGCCGGTCGAGCGCGGCATCGACCGAGGCTGTCGATTCGATGTTGTCCTTGACGCATTTGATCGCCGCCCAGGTGCCGGCAAAGCGCGACATGGCAAAGCCGTAGAGGCCGTAGTCGATGATCTCCTGGACGCCGGCCGGATTAAGGATCGGCACCATGGTGTCGACGAACAGGAACTCGGTGGCATGCGCGTTGGTCGAGGATTCGGCCATGTGGTCGTCACCCATCAGAGCCAGCACGCCGCCATGTTTCGACGACCCGGCGAGATTGGCGTGGCGGAACACGTCGCCGGAGCGGTCGACGCCCGGACCCTTGCCGTACCAGACCGAAAAAACGCCGTCATGGGTACCCTCGCCCAGCAATTCGGCCTGCTGCGAGCCCCAGCAGGCGGTGGCGGCGAGCTCCTCGTTGAGACCGGGCTGGAAGACGATGTCCGACTGCGCGAGCTGGTTCCTGGCCTTCCACAGCTGCATGTCGAGGCCGCCGAGCGGCGAGCCGCGATAGCCGGAGACGAAACCGGCGGTGTTCAGGCCAGCCCGGCGGTCGCGCTCGCGCTGCATCAGAAGCATGCGGATGACTGCCTGGGCACCCGACAGGAAGATGCGCTCCTTTGCCAGGTCGAACTTGTCGTCGAGCGCGACATTGTGCAGCGTCATCAGGCATTTCCTGTGCGGAGGCCGCGCCTGGAGGTGCGCGGCCAACGTCGGAGTCGAGTGCCCACAGTCTTTCTTCCCTTGCCGGGGAGGTCAAACAAAATCGAAGGGTGCCAGGCGGTCCGCAACAAACGATCCGTGCGCGGCCGTGTGGCGCCACGAAACGCCTGTCGGGGAGGATAGCCGAGCATGAAAAATTCCGGCGGCGGTCGGTGCCGCTAGTGATGCATCATGCAGCCTTTGGGCAACTGGGCTTCGGTTCACCGGGCAGCTTGCCGTCGACATGGCCGGCCAAGTCCTTGTTGAGCTCGTAGACTGGCCCGACCACCAGAGGCCGGTCGGGCAGGACCGACTGGTCGAGCGAGGACGTCAGAGTGGTCGCGAAACTCTGCAGCAACTTGCCGCTGGAATCCTCGATGCGGATCGACACCGCATAGGGCTTGTCCTTGACAACGCAGGTAAGCGGCGGGCTGGTGAGCGTCACATGCGGCAACTTCGGCCATATTTTCTGGGTGACGATGATCGGATCACCACCGGCCGGGTTCTGGAAGGAGACCACAGCGACCTGCCCCTCACCCACCGGCCGCAGCGGATTGAGGGTGATGACATAGGTGGCGATACCCAGCCGGTAGTTGAACTCGAACAGCTTCCCGGAAATGGCGAACAGCTGGTCCTTGCCGGAATCACGGCAGGCGCCGAGCGCGGCCGCCGCGAACAAAGTCGCGACGACAATCATCGCGCGTGAGAATCTTCTAGACATTGGTGACCTCCCTGGCCGCGGTCCGGCGGCGATAGTGTCGGTTTGCCTTCTGGCGGTTGCCGCACACCGCCATGTCGCACCAGAGGCGGCTGGAATTGCGGCTTTTGTCGACAAACAGCCAGCTGCAGTTCGGACATATCCGCAGCCTGGCGATGGTGTCGCTACGCAGCAGCGACAGCGCCGAGACCGCAAGCGCGGCCTCGAAGGCAATCGGCGTCGCCGGATCACCGAACGGTTTTCCAGGCGTGCCGATTTCGGTGCGGCTATGAGCGAGGCCATCGGCGCAGGCTTCCAAGAATTTCGGCATATCGCCGGTCGCGATTGCACCTTTCGATACCGCGCCGCGAAACAGCCGATCGGTCGTCTCCCGGATCGACAGCACCACCGGTGCGATCTTTTCAGGCGCCGGCGCTACGAGCCGCCTGCCGCCGAGCTCGGCGACGCGAAAGGCACTCGCGGCTTCGGCAAAGCGGGCGATCTCGGCCGGATCGTCGAAACGGTCGAAAGTTTTCTCCGGATCGTTCCGCAAAACGACGGTGTTCGCCGTATCGAGCGCCAGCATGCCACCGGTAAAGCGGTGCGGAGTCCAGGATACTGTCATATGGCGAATCTAACTGATAACTCGCGTTTGACAAGTTAGATTCCGGGTGCAACGCTTGTCACTGAGGCGACCGCCGTACTGAGAATATCGTTCGTCCCAAACCTCTGCCCCGATTGCGGGGCATGCATAGAGGGTCTTGCATGCTCTATTTCTTCCAGCAGGTTCTGAACGGGCTGCATTCGGGCGCGCTCTACGCATTGCTTGCCTTCGGCTACGTGCTGACCAACGGCATCCTGCACCGTACCAATCTTGCCTATGGCGCGCTGTTCGCCTTTTGCGGGCATACGATGATCCTCACCGCGGCGTTCGGCTATCAGGCGCTGTGGCTGACGCTGTTTGCATCGGTCGCGCTCGGCGTAGCTGCGGCATTCCTTTATGCGGCGCTGCTCAGCCATGTCCTGTCGCGAAGTATCTTCGAACCGCTGGCCGACCGCTCGCCCAACGCCATCGTGGTGACGACGCTCGGCATATTGCTGGTCTTGTCGGAAGCCAGCCGCATCGCCGCCGATACCCATGACCTATGGTTGCCGCCAATGCTGGCCCAGACCATCGTCTTCGCGCAGAATGCCAGCTTCAAGGCGACGTTGACGCTGATCCAATTGCTCGATTGCGCCGCCGTACTGGCGGCCATAGCGCTGGCTGCTTGGGGCTTCGCATATTCGAGCTTCGGCCGGAGCTGGCGCGCCGTATCCGACGATCCCAAGGCGGCTGCGATGTGCGGCGTCGATGTCCGTGCGGTGTTTCGGCGTGCGGTGCTTTTCGGCGGCCTTTGCGCGGCACTGGCCGGCGTGCTCGCCGCCTTCTACTACGGCAACATCAGCTTCGGCACAGGGTTGGTCTACGGGTTGAAAATCCTGTTCGTGACCGCAGTGGGCGGCTATCTTTCGCCTTTGCGGGCGGCACTGGGCGCCGCCGCTTTCGGCATGGCCGAATCGCTATGGGCCGGCTATTTTCCGCTCGAATGGCGGGACGGCTGGATGTACCTGTTCCTCGTCGCCATGCTTGTGCTGATCGGCGCCGGCCGCGACCAACAGAAGATCGCCTGAGCCGCACCCGACTTTGCTTGGGTGAAAGCGCCGCATGTCCTTGGACATGCAAAGGACGCGGCAGCATTTTGCCGCCCGTCATCTCACAACTGTGTTTATGCGGGCTGTCCCGTGTTGACCCGCCGGACCACGCACTGCATACCGTTGGTCCACAGCGACACGACGGACAGGGAACCGCCGCGCTCTGACACAAGGGAGGAATGCATGGCAGGGCTTCTCGCTCTTTCCAAAACCATTGACCGTTTGAACGAATTCATCGGCAAATGGGTTTCGTGGCTGATCCTGCTGGCGATCCTGGTAAGCGCCGCCAACGCCGTCATCCGCAAGGTGTTCGACATGTCCTCGAACGCCTGGCTGGAATTGCAATGGTATCTGTTCGGCGCCGCCTTCATGCTGGCCGCCGCCTACACGCTGAAGCAGAACGACCATATCCGCATCGATATCGTCTACGGCATGTTCTCGCGCCGCGTGCAGCACTGGATCGACCTTTTCGGTCACGTCTTCTTCCTGATGCCGTTCGTGACGTTGATGGTGGTCTATTTCGTTCCCTATGTGTCGCTGTCGTATCGCAGCGGGGAGATGTCGAACAATTCCGGCGGGCTGATCATCTGGCCGGCGAAGGCGATCCTGCTGGTCGGCTTTTTTCTGCTCGCACTGCAGGGCATTTCCGAAATCATCAAGAAAATCGCCATCATGCGCGGTCAGATGGACGATCCCACTCCGTTCATATCGGCGCATGAGCAGGCCGAACTCGAAGCCAAGGCGCTCGCCGAAGAGGTGCGCTCGTGATCGAGTTCATCGCCCAGAACATGGCGCCGATCATGTTCGCCTCGTTGGTCGTCTTCCTGCTGATCGGCTATCCCGTCGCCTTCTCGCTCGCCGCCAACGGCCTGATGTTCTTCTTCATCGGCGTGCTTCTGTCGCCCTATTCGGGCGGCTCGATCAATCTCGCCTGGCCGTTGCTGCACGCGTTGCCGGATAATTTCTATGGCAGTCGGGTGATGTCGAACGATACGCTGCTGGCGATCCCGTTCTTCACCTTCATGGGCATCGTGCTCGAACGATCCGGCATGGCCGAAGACCTGCTCGACACGATCGGCCAGCTGTTCGGACCGGTCCGTGGTGGCCTTGCCTATGCCGTGATTTTCGTCGGCGCGCTGCTTGCCGCGACGACCGGCGTGGTGGCGGCTTCCGTCATTGCCATGGGTCTGATTTCGCTGCCGATCATGCTGCGCTACGGCTACGACCGGCGGCTGGCATCCGGCGTCATTGCCGCGTCCGGGACGCTCGCCCAGATCATCCCGCCGTCGCTGGTGCTGATCGTCCTGGCCGACCAGCTCGGCCGCTCAGTCGGCGATATGTATAAGGGAGCGCTGATCCCCGGGCTCATTTTGACCGGCATCTACATGCTCTACATCCTGCTCATGTCGATCTTTCGGCCGAAGTCGATGCCGGCACTGCCGCTTGAGGCCCGCACGCTCGGCCACGGTGTGCTGTCGCTGCTGGCGGCGCTGCTGGCGGCGGTGGTGGTTTCCTATGCGGCGTATCGCTACCTCGCGCCGAACCATGGCGGCAACGCCGATATTCTCGGCGCCACCATCGGCGTCATCTTCATCTATGTCGTGGCGATCGTCGACCAGCGCCTGAAGATCAACCTGATGTCCAGACTGGCACAGCAGGTGATCATCGTGCTGATCCCGCCGCTGGCGCTGATCTTCCTGGTGCTGGGCACCATCTTCCTTGGCATCGCCACGCCGACGGAAGGCGGCGCCATGGGCGCCGTCGGCGCGCTTGCAATGGCGGCGGTGAAGGGGCGGCTGTCGCTCGACGTGGTCAAGCAGGCGCTGGCCTCGACGACCAGGCTGTCGTCCTTCGTTCTGTTCATCCTGATCGGCGCGCGGGTGTTCTCGCTGACCTTCTACGGCGTCAATGGCCACATCTGGGTCGAGCACCTGTTGACGTCGCTGCCGGGCGGTGAAGTCGGTTTCCTGATTGGCGTCAACATCCTCGTCTTCGTGCTCGCCTTCTTCCTCGACTTTTTCGAGCTTGCCTTCATCATCGTGCCGCTTTTGGCGCCAGCGGCTGACAAACTCGGCATCGACCTGATCTGGTTTGGCGTGCTTTTGGGCGTCAACATGCAGACCTCCTTCATGCATCCGCCCTTCGGCTTCGCGCTGTTTTATCTGCGCTCGGTCGCCGCGCGCGTGCCCTATCTCGACCGACTCACCGGCAAGCAGATCGCGCCCGTCACCACAGGGCAGATCTATTGGGGCGCAGTGCCCTTCGTCTGCATCCAGGTGATCATGATCGGCCTGACCATCGCCTTCCCGCAGATGGTGATGCACTACAAAGGCACTGTCGTCGATCCTGGCACCATCAACTACCAGGTGCCGGAAACGCCTGGCATCGGCTTGTCGCCGCTTGGCACGCCGCCGGCCAACGGCGGCACTGCCCCGGCCTCACCTTCCCCACCGGATTTGTCGCAGCCGCCGAGCTTCGACGAAAAGCCGCCCGCGAAACCGGCGGCGCCGGCAATCGATCTGTCGCAACCACCGAGTTTCAACTGAGGAAGGCCCGGCAGCCATGAAGGCGGTTCGGTTGGAGCGAGTGGGCAGCCTCGCCGTGTGCGAGGTCGAGAAACCGACCGCCGGGCCGAACGATCTGCTGGTACGCATCGAGGCGTGCGGCGTCTGCGGCACCGACAGGCATCTTTTCCATGGTGAATTCCCGTGCACGCCGCCGGTGACGCTCGGGCATGAATTCTCCGGCATCGTCGAGGCGGTCGGACCTGCCGTATCCGGCTTTTCCGTCGGCGACCGCGTCACCGGCGATCCCAACATTGCCTGTGGCCGATGCGAGCATTGTCAGGCCGGCCGGGTCAATCTCTGCGGCAATCTACGCGCCATCGGCATCCATCGCGATGGCGGCTTTGCCGAATATCTTGTCCTGCCCCAGAAACAGGCCTTCGTCTTGCCAGGCGATCTGAAGCCTACGCATGGTGCTTTCTGCGAGCCGCTCGGCTGCTGCCTGCATGGCGTGGACCTTGCCGCGATCAAACCAGGCTCGTCGGTCGCGGTGCTCGGCGGCGGCGTGATCGGCCTGCTCACCGTTCAACTGGCAAAGCTCGCCGGTGCGACGACCATTATCTTGTCGACCCGTCAGGCCTCGCGGCGGGCTCTTGCCGAGCAATTTGGCGCAACGGCGACGCTCGATCCCAGCGCCTTCGATGTCATCGATGCGATCGTCGGCCGGTCGGGTTTGATGCCGGGCGGCGTCGACGTGGTGTTCGAATGCGCCGGCGTGAAAGACACTGTTGAGCAGGCGATGCGGCTGGCCAAAGCGGGCGGCACCGTCGTCGTCGTCGGCGTGATGCCGCAAGGCATGAAAGTGGCGTTCGAACCGTTCGATCTGCTGTTCCGTGAGTTGAAGGTCCTGGGTTCCTTCCTCAACCCCTTTACCCATCGCCGGGCCGCCAATCTTATCGCCTCGGGGACGATCGAAGTAGATCGGCTGATATCACGACAGGTCAGCCTCGACGAGGCGGTGGCGATCATTGCCAACCCGCCGGCGCCAGGCGAGGTCAAGGTCGTGGTGGTGCCCGACTGATCGCAAATGAATGCGCTACGGCGCCAGTGTTCCGAAAGGAACACTGGCGCCGCGAAGCAACAGGATCAGAGCTTGGCATTGCGCTGCTGGACCATCATGAAGGTGTCATAGTTGTACTCGGCCACCTGCGCCCAGAGATAATGCTCCTTGCGGAACGCCTTGATCGAATCCCAGATCTTCTTGAACGGCGCATTCGAGGCTTCCATCTCGGCATAGACTTCGTTGGCCTTTTCGAAACAGGCGGCCATGATCTCCTGGCTGAACGGGCTCAACTTGGCACCGCCGGCAACCAGCCGCTTAACCGCCGCCGGATTGAGATAGTCGTATTTCTGCAGCATGTTGGCGTCGGCCGCTTGAGCGGCAGTATGCACCAGCGACTTGTAAGCCGGCGAAAGTTCGTCGTATTTCGCCTTGTTGAACATCAGATGGACGGTCGGTCCACCTTCCCACCAGCCGGGATAGTAGTAATAGGGCGCAACCTTATAGAAGCCGAGCTTCTCGTCGTCGTAAGGGCCGACCCATTCGGCGGCGTCGATCGTGCCTTTTTCCAACGCCGGATAAATGTCGCCACCGGCGATCTGCTGCGGAACCACCCCGAGCCTTTGCACCACTTTGCCGGCAAAACCACCGATACGCATCTTGAGGCCGGAAAGGTCGGCGACCGTTTTGATCTCCTTGCGGAACCAGCCACCCATCTGCACGCCGGTATTGCCGCCCGGCAGCCCGAACAGACCTTGCGTCGCCAGGAACTCGTTGAACAGATCGATGCCGCCGCCATGATAGTGCCAGGCGTTGATGCCGCGCGCGTTGAGCGAAAACGGAACCGCCGCTCCCAGCGCCCACGTCGGGTCCTTGCCCCAGTAATAGTATGCCACGGTATGGCAGGCCTCGACCGTGCCGGCTGTGGTGGCATCGGCGGCCTGCAGGCCGGGAACGAGTTCGCCGGAGGCGAAGACCTGGACCTGGAAGTTGCCGTCGGTCGCCTCCGACAGCATCTTGGAAAACACTTCGGCGCCGCCATAGATCGTATCGAGCGACTTCGGGAAGGACGACGCCAGTCGCCAGGTCACTTTCGGATTGGACTGGGCGATGGCCGGCGCAGCAAGTGTCGCGGCAGCGGCCGCAGCGCCGAAACCGGTGGTGCCGGCCTTGCGGATGAACGAACGACGATCCATGAAGTTCCTCCCTTTTGGATCCACTGACCGACATTCGGGACACTTCGGCGCCCGGATCGGCTTCGAGCCGACAATACACAGGCAAGGAGTCGAGTCCAGCACGGCAGCCCGGTTTGAGTGGCGCATTTCGGGGAAATTCACGGCGTTGGGGCAGATCTTGCAACTATAGTCTAAGGTCGATTAACTGGCCTACGCGACACGCCGAAACTTGCCATGGAAATGCGCCTTCGGATCGCCTATTTTGCAGGCAGATAATTCGTTGCACCCGATGGGATCCGGACCAAATGCACCAGCCGCTCGTCGCCGTATCGACCGATGTCCGCCAGTTCGACAATTACACCTGGCATGCCGCGCCACAGCAATATCTCGAAGCGGCGCTTTCGGGTGCAGGCGTGTTCCCGCTGCTGGTACCGTCCTTCGGCGACCGGCTCGACTTCGACGAACTGCTTTCCGCCGTCGACGGCGTCATGGTCACCGGCTCCAAATCGAACGTTCATCCCTCGCTCTATGGCGGTGACGCCAGCGAAGCCAATGGTCCTTACGACTCCGCCCGCGACGCGACGACGTTGCCGCTGATCCGCCGGGCGGTGGAGCGCGGGGTGCCATTGCTCGCCATCTGCCGCGGCATCCAGGAGATGAATGTGGCGCTGGGTGGCACGTTGGCCACCGAAATCCAGGAACGCGCCGGTTCGCTCGATCATCGTGCGCCGGCAAGCGACAATCAGGACGAACGCTTCGCCATCCGCCAGAGCGTGGCGATAAAACCCGGCAGCTGCCTGGCCGGGGTCTTCGGCGCCGGCGATATCATGGTCAATTCGGTGCATCGCCAGGCCATCGACCGGCTTGGCCCAAAGCTGCAGGTCGAAGCGGTCGCCGCCGACGGCACTGTCGAGGCGGTTTCGGTGCGCGATGCACGGGCTTTCGCTGTCGGCGTCCAGTGGCATCCCGAATACTGGGTCAAATCGGACAGTATCTCGGTAAAGATATTTCGCGCATTCGGCGATGCGGTGCGCCTGCATCAGGCGGCGAAATCGGGTGTGCGCGCAGCCGCGGAATAGTCCTGCCGCGCTCGCTAGTTGCCGGCTGACGCCAGCGTCAGCAGCGGCAGCGCCGGCGCGTAGGATTCGTAACCATCGCCGTCGGCGACTGAGAACATGACGATCGGATCGGTGCCGTTGGCGCTGAAGGTGACCGTGCCGTCATCCTGCTCTCGCCAGAACTTCGCCTGCTCGACGCCGGGCAACACCCGGCGGCAATTTGCTGCGACCGTCAACAGCGACAGGCCTTGCGAAATCTCGGCGCCGCGGCTGACCGCACAAGACCCCTCGTTGCCATGGGCTACCAGCCTGTAGTTGCCGGATGAAAGCGGTGACTCACTGGCCGCACGGCTTTCACCGCTACCGGCGTAAAACAGCTGGGCGCTGCCGAACAGCACAGCGACTGCCATCAATGCAGGAAGCGTCTTCATCCTGGTTCTCCGCGCATTTCAAGCGCGCCGGTTCGAAGAGATCAGGGAGGCGCGCTTCATCTTGCTGTCATGTCCTGTCAGGCGGACATACACTGCGAGGGGACCAGAATGATTCCGAAGGGTTAAGCTGAAGTTAATAGATATGGCAGCCCGCTTACGGCCTTGCCTTGACATTTGCCGTCTCCGGCACCGGCGTCAGCGCCTTGCGCTGCGAAAACCACGAGACCAGATTGTCGACGCAAAGGTTGGCCATGGCGCGGCGCGTATGCTCGGACGCCGAGCCGACATGCGGCAAAAGCGAGGTGTTGGGCGCGGCAAGCAACGCCGCTGGCACATTCGGCTCGTCGGCAAAGACGTCTAGCCCGGCAGCGGCGATGCTGCCGCTGGCAAGTGCGGCGGCAAGGGCTGGTTCGTCGACCGTGCTGCCCCGGCCGATATTGACGAAGACGCCGTTCGGCCCCAGAGCCGAGAGGATTTCGGCATTGACGGCCTTTTCCGTCGAGGCCCCGCCGGGCGCCACCGAGATCAGTGTGTCGACCGCCTCGGCGAGACCTTTCAGCGTCGGGTGATAGTCATAGGACAGGCCTTCGACGCGGCGCCGGTTGTGATAGGCGATGGGCAGTCCGAAAGCATCGAGCCGCCGGGCAATGGCGAGGCCGATGCGGCCCATGCCGAAGATGCCGACATGGCGACCGCGCAAAGTCAGCCGGCTCAGCGGATAGTTGCCGTTGCGCAGCCAGCTTCCGTCGCGCAGCCAGGCCTCGGCGCGCGGCAGTTCGCGGACGGCATTGATCAACAGGCCGAGCGCCGTATCGGCGACCTCTTCGGTCAGCACATCCGGCGTGTTGGTGACCATGATGCCGCGCCGTGCGGCGTGGCGGATATCGACCGAATCATAGCCGACGCCGAAATTGGCGATAATCTCGAGCTTTGGCAGCGCGTCCATCAACGCGGCGCTTATGCCGCCAAAGGCGGCTATGCCGCGCACCGTATGACGCATCTCGTCGGTGACCAGCGACGGATCGGCGCGTTCGATCCGGACGCGGCTGAACGCCCCGTCGATGCGGCCGACCGCATGGTCGTTGAACTGGCCCGGCACCAGAATGGTAACAGCTTGCTGTTCGGTTTTTGTCATGCACGTTCCACCGGTTTGCCGGTCGACTGGCGCACATGCAGTTCCGGCTTGATCAGTTCCTGCGACGGCCGCACCGTCTGTCCGTTGAGTTTGTCGAGCAGCGCGCTGGCGGCGCGGCGGCCAACCTCGCGCTGGCCGTTCCACACGGTAGTCAGCGCCGGCGTGGCGATCGCCGCTTCCTCGAGGTCGTCATAGCCGGTAACCGAGATGTCGATGCCCGGCACCAGCCCGGCGCGGGCAATGCCATTCATCAGACCGATGGCGACGAGGTCGTTCCAGCAGCAGGCCGCGGTCGGCCTGTCCTTCAGCGCCAGGAACTGCCCGGCAGCCTCGAAGCCGGCCTGCTTCGTGCGCGGGCCGGCAATGCGCCAGGACGGCCTGACCTCAAGCCCTGCCGCCTCCATGGCGTTGACATATCCCTGATAGCGGTCGCGGCCGGTCGACGTCTGGTCGGTACCGCCGATCATGGCGATGCGCTTGTGGCCAAGCGAGATCAGATGGTTGGTGGCAAGCCCGGTGCCATAGGCATCGTCGCCGCGAAACACCGGCACGTCGGCACCTTCGACGGTGCGTGCAATCAGCACTGCCGGGAGACCGTTCTCCTCGGCCAAGATTATGTCTTCGGGCGGCGTGCCGATGGCCGGCGACATGATGACCCCGTCAGCGCCAAGCTGCAGAAGCGTGTCGATGAAAGTGCGTTGTTTCTCGAGCTGGTCGTAGTGGTTCGACAGGATGAAGGTTTGCCGGCTGCGGTCGAGCTCGCTCTCTATCGAACGCAATATCTCGGCAAAGAACGGGTTCATGATGTCGTGGACGACGACGCCGACTATGCCCGAGCGCGAGGTGCGCAGGCTGGCGGCGCGGCGGTTGTAGATATAGCCGATGGCGCGTGCATGTTCCTTGATGCGATCGCGGGTGCCGCCGGCGACCAGCGGGCTGTCGCG
This sequence comes from Mesorhizobium sp. M0437, assembly GCF_040321335.1. Lineage (NCBI taxonomy): Bacteria > Pseudomonadati > Pseudomonadota > Alphaproteobacteria > Hyphomicrobiales > Phyllobacteriaceae > Mesorhizobium > Mesorhizobium sp. M0437. The sequence continues at coordinate 60,105 of NZ_JAMYRK010000001.1, read as the reverse complement.
CAAGGCCAGCGAGACCGTGGCCGTGGACACGCCGAGCGCATCCGCGATGGTCGAAAGCTTGATCTTCTGTGCCAGCGCCCTGCGCTCCCGAAGCAATTTAAACTGTTTAAAGGCCGGCTCTTATGCCATCGATTCCGAGCAAATCAAAGTTTTTTTGCCAGCGCTTCCGCGTCCGCGCCCAGCGTTGCGCGGTTGCGCAAGCGGAGCCGGTGCTCGCGGTGAACGATGTAGAGGCCGCTGGCGACGATGACTGTGGCACCGACCAGCGTCCAGCGATCGGGAAACTGGTTGAAGACGATCAGGCCGGAGATGATCATCCAGATCATCTGCGAATAGGGATAGGGAGCCAGGGCCGTGGTGGTGGCAAGGCGATAGGCCTGCACAATAAGCCAATGACCGATGGCGCCGAAGACGCCAAGCATCAGCAATATGAACCAGTGCCAGCCATCCTGCGGCAGCGAAGGCGAAAACGGCAGTGTCGGCAGCAGCAGCACGGCCGGCGCCAGCGCCGAAAACAGGATCAGGCTTTCCGAGGTTTCCGTCGCCGACATGCGGCGCGTCATGATGACGTAGAAACTGTTCGATAGCATCGAGCCGAGCGCAAAGAGATGGCCGACGCCAAAAACGCCGACGCCCGGCCGGGTGATGATGAGGACGCCGACAAAGCCGCTCATGATGGCCAGCCAGCGCCGCCAGCCAGCCCATTCGCCGAGCAACGGACCGGCAAGCGCGGTGATCACCATCGGGCCGAAGAAGTAGATCGAGGTGGTTTCCACCAGTTGCAGCGTCCGCAGCGCCAGAATGTTGAACATCGTCGATCCGAACAGGAGCAGACCGCGCGTGATGTGCGCCGGCAGGTTGGCGGGACGAAAGCGCAGCGGCTCGCGCCATCCGCGCAGAAAGACGCCGACGATCAGCACATGGACCGCGAAGCGGGTCCAGGCGACGATCAGCGCCGAGACGCCGGCCAGCACAAGGTACTTGCTGCTGGTGTCGAGGAAGGTGAAAAACACATAGACGGAAAGCATGCACAGGATCGCCGCCGGCGATGTCGCGCTTTCGTCTTGTCTTGGGGGAGCATTCAATTTCAGGCCGGACGGGAAGCAAGGCAGTCCCTCACCAATGCGGCAATTGTCGCCTGCGGGCAAGCCAAAACAGGCTGGCACAACGACAGCCGCCGGCAGGCTCAGTTTGTTTCCCAGTGGCCGACCTAGTGGCCGACGACTCAGGCGTGCATGCGGGCGCCCTTGGTGATCTTGTCGACGAGCTTCTTTTCGGCGCGAAGCGCGATGCCGACCACCTTGGCATGCTCCGGCGCAAATTCGGCAAAGACGGCGCGGTTGGCCAGATCATACCCGGTCGAAAACATTTCCTCGACATAGAGCGAAACCGTCACACCACGCTCCAGCGCCCGCCGCTGGATCGCGCCGAGCGTCTGGCCGTCCGCCGAAAGCACGATGACCGGCTGGATCGACAGCGGGTTGTAGATATTGCCGGCGCGATCACGGTAGGGGTCGCCGATAATGTCGGGAAATTGCGCGACGATGCCGCTGGTCAGAAAGGCGGTGACATTGAGCTTTTGCCAGACGGGAAGATCATCCTTGAGCACGATTGCAAATTTCGTATCGAACATGCGACAGTTTCCATCCGAAAAGGGGGCCAATCCGAGGCTGCGAGTGAAGCGATGGCGCACGATCTGGACCGGGAAGCCTTTCAGGGTCTTGGACGTTTGTGCGTGGATGCAGCCGAGAACTGCATCGTACCGGCACCCGGTGCTGCCGGGATGGAACGCATCGAGGCCCGGTTCCACGGCAATGCCTTCGATCTCCATCGCCACGACACCTATGCGATCGGGGTGACGCTTTATGGCGTGCAGCGCTTCCGCTATCGCGGCCAAACGCATCAGAGCCTGCCTGGCCAGATCATTATCCTTCATCCCGACGAACTGCACGATGGCGGTGCCGGCACCGAAGACGGCTTGCGATACAGAATGCTCTATTTGGAGCCGTCCCTGATGCTCGATTGTCTCGGCGGCGGATCACTGCCATTCGTCGGGAATGCCGTGGTGACAGACCGCGATCTCCGGGCGACGCTGCTTTCCGCGCTCGGGCCGTTGAATCAGGAACTGGACGAGCTGTTTGTCGTCGATTTCATGACGCAGCTTATGCAAAGCCTAGCGCGGCACGCCGGTCAGCGGGCGAAACCGGTAGCGAAAACTGCGTGGCGCGCCGCCAGCCTGGCGCGCGACTATCTGGAGGAAAATGTTGCGCGGATTGTACGTTCGCATGAATTGGAGGCGATAACCGGATTGGACCGTTATGCCCTTTCGCGGCATTTCCGCGCCACCTTCTCCACCAGCCCGCACCGGTTCCTGGTGATGCGCCGGCTTCAGCGGGCCCGTCGGATGATCGAAGCCGACGAGCCGCTGGCGCAAATCGCCATCGCAGCCGGCTTCAGTGATCAAAGCCATTTCAATCGGCATTTCAAGAAGGCGTTCGGTGTCACACCGGGACGTTGGTCGGCACTGACGCGGCGGCCGTCAGCGGCGAACGCGTGAGCTATTCAAGCATCTTGTCTTCGATATCCAGTTCGTCATCCGGGAGCACCATTTCGCCGTTCGACAGGTTCGCCTCGACGCGGGCAAGCAGCTTGAACAGCGCTTTCTGGTCCTTCTTGTCGAGACCCTTCAATGCCTGCTTTTCGGTCTTCTTCACCGACTTCTCGATGGCGTGGATGATTTCGCGGCCGGTGTCGGTGAGGAAAATATGCGCCTGGCGGGCATCGGCGGACGAGGCCCGCTTCTCCAGAAAGCCCTGCGCCTGCAGCCGGTTGATGGTCTTGGTGATGGTTGGCGGCCGCACGCCGAGGCGGCCGGCAAGGTTGCCGGGCGTCTGCCCATCCTCGCGGTCGAGCGCCAGCATGATCTGGTCCTGGCCGGCATAGAAACCATGCGCCAGAAGCCGGGCGGCGAGCGCCGTGCGCGCCAGCCGCGCCGCCGAATGCAGCCGGCTCATTGTTCCAGTCTTGTCCGCCTTGGCCATGCTCATCCCTCCTCGGCCGAACCGGAACGGCCAGCATAGAAGCAGGCCGCCGATTGGCAATGACGATCGAAACATTCCGGCTCGGAAAATAGCTTTGCCGGCAAGCTTCGCGGTGTTCGCCGTGGCTAATGCCAGATGTTTATTTCAGTTAGATGACAAACGACTTTCCGCAATGGCTGGATGGGGACGTGACGAGGTGTTCTCAACCAGGTTTCACCGCGACCACCATCAACGCCTGATAGGCGTCCGCCATTTCCCGCAGCGCTGCCTGCGACAGCGGCCCGGCCTGCCGCGCAATGCCGTCCCGCGCGTTCGATGTATCGCGTTTGCCGAGGCGATCTTTATAGGGCGCGACGGTGGCGAATATCTGCTCGCTGAGGCTGTCGGGGAAGAACATCTGGCCGGTCATCACCGAGCGGTCGTCGGGGAAGATCTTGAAATGGATGTGGGTGGTGCGGCCACGATACCAGCCGGGATAGATGGTGGCGAAAGAAGCGATGCCGCTTTCATCGGTTCTCTGCCAGCCGCGGAGAAAGCTCTGGCCGGACGTGTCGATATCCTGCCCGTCGCCCTGTCCGGGATATCCGGAATAGGCGCCCTGGGCATCGCAATGCCAGATATCGACGCGTGCGCCGGGAAGCGGGCGGCAGGCGGCGTCGACGATTTGCAGCCGCACATTGAGGGCGATGCCCTTCTTGCCCTCGGTGATGTCGGCGCGTTCGAGCTTCGGGTCGAAATAGAACGGCCCTTCGGTGACCTCGGGCGTGATGGCGCAGACGCCGGCACCGGCCTCGAACAAAGCAAGCCCGGCATAGGGCGAAACCTGCCCGGCCCTTGCACCGGCGGGCAGGAATATGCCGCCAGCGGTAACCGCAACGAGACCGAGCGCCTGCCGACGGCTTAGTGGCAAGGACTTGTCGGACATCTGGCGCCTCTTCAACGCGAACAGCTCCGTAAATGACCCCGCCTATCTAGGGCCCGCTGTCAGGCGGCGCCAATGAAAGTTCGGTAATGTGAGGAAAGTTCGGCAATACCAGCCCCTCTTTGGCCCACCGGTTTGCCTCGTGCAAAAGCCGAGCACACATCCTATATGGAGCCGACAATCCCTATTCGAGGCACAATATGAGCGACGCACAGACGCAGATCCCCGTAACCGTCCTCACCGGCTATCTCGGCGCCGGCAAGACGACACTGCTCAACCGCATCCTTTCGGAAAACCATGGCAAGCGCTACGCCGTCATCGTCAATGAATTCGGCGAGATCGGCATCGACAACGAGCTGATCGTGGAATCCGACGAGGAAATCTACGAGATGAACAATGGCTGCGTCTGCTGCACCGTGCGCGGCGACCTGATCCGCGTCGTCGAAGGCCTGATGCGCAGGCCTGGCCGCTTCGACGCCATCCTCGTCGAGACCACAGGCCTCGCCGATCCCGTGCCGGTGGCGCAGACCTTCTTCATGGACGACGACGTGCGTTCGAAGACCAGGCTCGATGCGGTGGTGGCGCTGGTCGACGCCAAGCACTTGCCGCTGCGCCTCAAGGATTCCCGCGAGGCCGAGGACCAGATCGCCTTTGCCGATGTCGTCGTGCTCAACAAGACCGATCTGGTCACCCCCGAAGAGCTGAGCAAGGTGGAGGCGACGATCCGCGCCATCAACCCGGCGGCACGAATCCATCGCACCACGCGCGCCAGCGTGGCGCTGTCCGAGGTGCTCGATCGCGGTGCGTTCGACCTGTCCCGGGCGCTGGAGAACGATCCGCACTTCCTCGAGGCGCATGACGATCACGACCATCATGATCATGATCATGATCATGACCACCATCACCATGATCACGACGGCCATGATCACCACGATCATGACGGGCATCATCATGCGCACCCTTCCGACATCCATGACGTGACTGTGCAGTCGGTGTCGCTGCGCGGCGGCGAGATGGACCCGAAAAAGTTCTTCCCGTGGATCGAGAAGGTCACCCAAATGGAAGGCCCGAACATCCTGCGGCTGAAAGGGATCATTGCGCTGAAAGGCGATGACGAGCGCTATGTCATCCAGGGTGTGCACATGATCATCGAGGGCGACCACCAGCGCGCCTGGAAGGACAACGAGAAGCACGAGAGCCGGCTGGTGTTCATCGGCCGCGAACTCGACGCCGAGCGACTGAAGACAAGCTTCGAGGCCTGCCAGGCCGCTTGATTTAGCTGCCCTTTCTTCCTTCTGGGAGAAGTGCAGCCTAAACGCTGGCGGTCTCTCCTCACCACGATCCGAAGCACGGGTTGAGACCCGCAGCTCAACCCCTTAAGGGTGAGGCAGCAGAAATCTCGAACGGAATGATCTCTCATGCCGACAGTCGCCCCGCTCGATCTCGAAGGCCACTGCCTCGCCGCCGTGTTTCTCGGCGACGTGCCGCATTTTGCGCTGGCCGACGGCACAATCCATCGGCTCGACCACGGCCACAAGACGGTGCAGGCCAATGACGGAATGCTCGCCGCCTTCCATGATGCGGCAAACGACCGACTGATCACCGGTGGTGAGGACGGCAGGATCTTTGCCGTGACCCCAGGCGGCAATACAACGGAATTGGCGACCGCAGGCAAAAAATGGATAACCAGCGTCGCCGCCGGGCCGCAAGGCGCTGTTGCCTATGCTTCGGGCAAGATTGCCTATGTGCGCTTTGCCGACGGTAAAACCAGGGAATTCTCGCATCCGCGCTCAGTCGAGGGGCTTGCCTTCTCGCCCAAGGGCATGCGCTTCGGCGTTGCCCGCTACAATGGCGCGACGCTGCACTTCCCGGCTGCCGACGGCAGGCCGGTCGAGCTCGAATGGGCCGGCGCCCACACCGGCATCACCTTCTCGCCGGACGGCGGCTTCCTCGTCACCACCATGCAGGAAAACGCGCTACATGGCTGGAAGCTCGCCGACGGCAAGCACATGCGCATGTCCGGCTACCCCGGCAAGGTCAAAAGCCTGTCGTGGAGCGCCAAGGGCAAATGGCTGGCGAGTTCCGGCGCGCCGGCGGCGATCGTCTGGCCGTTTTCGGGCAAGGACGGGCCGATGGGCAAGGCGCCGCTGGAACTCGGCACGCGCGGCAATGCGATGGTCACCTCCGTCGCCTGTCACCCGAGCCAGGACGTCGTTGCTATCGGCTATGATGACGGGATGGTGATGGCGGTGCGCTTCGCCGACGCCAAGGAAGTGCTGTTGCGCCGGCCCGGCAAGGGCGCCGTCACTTCGATGATGTGGGACAAGGAAGAGCGCCGCGTCGCCTTTGGCAGCGCTGCTGGCGACTGCGGCGTCATCGATATTTCGGCGTAGCCTGTTACTTACTCGGCTCCGCAAGATACTTTGCCGGTCAATTCAGCCTGCTTGCCGTCCTTTTCGGCCTCAGCCGTTCCATCATAGATTGAGAGCAAATAGCGGCCGTCATAGACGCCTTCGTCGCTGGCCTTGGTCAGGATCGCCAGTTCGACGTAGCCGTAGGCGTTTTCGACCTGCCGTTCGTGGTTGACGAGCAGCCGCAATTCCTTGTTGTCGAGCCAATATTGCGTGAGGTTCTGATCCTCGAACACCGTCTTGCGCAGACTGTCGGCAGCCGGCCTGCCCAGAATCTCGAGCTCGCCGCTAAAATTGAAGGTCGGCCCATGCCTCTGGTGACCCCGGCACCGATCTGAAATTTGACGGCTGCATCCTCGGCGGAACACCAGATGCCGCCGGACGCCAGAGCCGCACCAACCGACGACAGCAACGTTGCTGCGCAGACGATCGCCCGCGCCATCTTATGCCCTCCAGCCGAAGTACCATTGGCGCCCGAAGGCGGCTCGCGGTCAAGCGCCTGATTTCATTCAAATGACCGCAGACCCAACACAGGGCAGCCGCCCGGCCAATTGCGGTAGCGGCCGCCGATTGTCTAATGTGCGACTGAGAGGGCCGCCATGAACGTCATGAGCCATGCAAAGACTTCCATCGGCGGCATCGGCCCGGCCCGGATCGCCGAGTTACGCGCGACCGAGGCAGAAGTCTTCTGCCGGGCGCGGCCGAAATCGATGGCGAAAATCGGCAATGGCCTGCCCGGCTTCTTCGGCGGCGTGCCGATGCATTGGATGAACGACTGGCCGACGCCGTTCCCGATCCTTGTCGATAGTGCCAGGGGCGCCATCATCAGAGATATCGACGGCAACCGGCTCGACGATTTCTGCCTTGGCGACACCGGCTCGATGTTCGGTCATTCGCCGCCGCCGGTCGCACGCGCCATCCGCAGGCAGGCCGGACGCGGCCTGACCTACATGCTGCCTGCCGAGAACGCCCTCGCCATCGGGCCGCTGCTGCAGCAGCGTTTCGGCTTGCCATTCTGGCAGATCGCGACGACGGCGACCGATGCCAACCGCTTCGCGCTGCGGGTTGCCCGCGCCGTTACCGGCCGGGAGAAGATACTGGTCTTCAACGGCTGCTATCATGGCTCGGTCGACGAGACGATGGTGCGGCTGGTCGCCGGGAAAGCGGTGAATCGACCGGGACTGGCCGGCGAGTTCCGCGACCTGACGCGGGCGACTGATGTCGTCGAGTTCAACGATCTGCCGGCGCTCGACGCGGCACTCCGGGGCAACGATGTCGCCTGCGTCATCGCCGAGCCGGTGCTGACCAATTCCTGCATGGTGCTGCCCGAAGCCGGCTTTCATGATGGCTTGCGGCGTCTCACCCGTGCGACCGGCACGCTGCTTCTAATCGACGAGACGCATACAATCTCGACCGGTCCCGGCGGCTATACAAGCAAATACGGGCTGGAGCCGGACCTGTTCGTGCTAGGCAAGCCGATTGCCGGCGGCGTACCGGCGAGCGTCTGGGGCATGAGCGAAGACGTTGCGGCCCGCTATGCCGCTTATATCAGCCGGAAAGAGCCCGGCTACTCCGGCATGGGGACAACGCTGTCGGCCAATCCGCTGCAATTCGCAGCGATGCGCGCCACGCTCGAATATGTCATGACCGACGAGAACTACAGCCATATGGACAATCTGGCGCGGCGGCTCGACGCCGGGCTGACCGCCGTCATCGATCGCTATCGTCTGCCCTGGCATGTTGCTCGCGTCGGTGCCCGTGTCGAGTTCATCTGCGCGCCGGGCCCGCTGAGGAACGGCGGCGAAGCGGAGGCTGCGCACGTGCCGGAGCTCGAGGCGGCAATCCATGTCGCGCTGGTCAATCGCGGCGTGCTGATCGCACCCTTCCACAACATGATGCTGATCTCTCCTGCGACCAGCGCCGCCCAGGTGAACCGGCTGATCACTGCCTTCGACGCGGTTGCGGCAAAGCTTACGGCGTGAGACAAGCTTGCGGCATGAAACAAGCGCCCAAGCAAAGTTTGAACCTGGTCACGGCATCCCCTTCGGGCTCGACGCCCGCCGAGGCGCTGGCCTTTCTCGACGCTCATCCCGAGATCGAAGCGTTCGACATCGTGCTGACCGACGCCAATGGCGTCGGGCGCGGCAAGATCGTGCGCCGGCATGAGTTGATGAGCATCTTCGAGGGGGGCCGGCACATGCCGATCTCGATCCTCGGCCTCGACATCACCGGCGAGGATGTTCACGAGACCGGGCTGATCTGGACGACGGGCGACGGCGACCTGCGGGCGTGGCCGATCCCCGGCACACTGGTGCCGCTGTTCGGCACCCAGCCGCCGCGCGGTCAGGTGCTGATGGCGATGTACCATCTCGATGGCCAGCCGATGTCGTCCGACCCGCGGCTGGCACTCGCCCGCCAGGTAGACATCCTCGCGGCCCAGGGCCTGCATCCGGCCGGCGCCTTCGAGCTCGAATTCTTCCTGCTCGCCAACGAGCGCGACGCCGAAGGCAAGGTGCAGCCGGCGCACGCGGTGCTTGACGGACGCCGCTCGGCCAAGACTGAGGTCTATTCCGTCGACCATCTGCACGGCATGGAGCCGCTGTTTTCCGACATCTACGCCGCAGCCAAGGTGCAAGGCATCCCGGCCGAGACGGTCATCTCGGAATATGCGCCCGGCCAGTACGAGCTGACGCTCAACTACCGCAAGGATGTGATGCGGGCGGCCGACGATCTCGTCATGCTCAAGCGACTGGTGCGGGCGCAGGCGCGCCGTCATGGTGTCACCGCTTGCTTCATGGCCAAGCCGATCGAGAAATATGCCGGCTCGGGCATGCATTTTCACGTCTCGCTGCTAGACGATGCCGGCAAGAATGTCTTTGCCGAAACCGGCGGCGAAAGCTGGTCGCTGCCGCTGCTGCGCGGCCTCGGCGGACTGATCCAGACGATGGCGGAATCGATGCTGGTCTTCGCGCCGCACGCCAATTCATGGCGGCGCTTCGTCTCGCAATCCTATGCGCCGGTGGCGCCGACCTGGGGCGTCAACAACCGTTCGGTGGCACTGCGTGTGCCGGCCGGCGATGCCAGGAACCGCCGCATCGAGCACCGGCCATCGGGCGTCGACGCGAATCCTTACCTGGTGGCGGCAACGGTGCTGGCCGGTGTCGTCAAAGGCCTCGACGAAGGCCTCGATCCCGGTCCCGAAACCACCGGCAATGGCTACGAATCAGCCGTCACGCGCACGACGATGCCGGTCGACTGGCGTGCCGCGATCGAGGCGGCAAGGGCGTCGACCTTCCTCAAGGGCGCATTGGGCGAAGACCTGCACCGGACGTTCGTGGCGATCAAGCAGTCGGAATATCTGCGCGTGGCGCGCACGGTCAGCGAACTGGATTATCACCTCTATCTGCACGAGGTGTAGGGCATCACATCGTCGGCCATCCGCCGGTGAAGGCCCATGCGGAATAATTTCAGCGGAACCTTCGGCGGGCTTTGCTCATTGCGTGTCTGATTGCAGGAGCGAGCAAGGCCGCCTTAGTCATGATCGCCAGGATGCAGACAACCCCGACGCCGCACCATGCCAAAGTGCAGGCAAGACGCTTGCCTGCAAGCAAGTCTCCGGAAACGACAGAAATCGACGCCAGGACGATTCCTGAACTGCGCGAAACGGCCAAGATCTGCCGCCGCTGTCCGCTATGGCACGACGCCACGCAGACCGTGTTCGGTGAAGGCCCTGATAAAGCCAAGGTGATCTTCGTCGGCGAACAGCCGGGCGACCAGGAGGACCTGGCGGGCAAGCCCTTCGTCGGTCCGGCGGGCAAGGTGTTCGACGCCATCCTGGACGATGCCGGCGTCGATCGGCTGAAAGTCTACGTCACCAACGCAGTCAAGCATTTCAAGTTCGAGCCGCGCGGCAAGCGGCGCATCCACTCCAAGCCGAACGCCGGCGAGGTGCAGGCTTGTCGCTGGTGGCTCGACAAGGAAATCGATCTGATCAAGCCCAATCTGGCGGTGGCGCTCGGCGCAACGGCGGCGCAGGCGCTGCTCGGCAAGGTGGTGCCGATCATGAAGATGCGCGGGGCCGTCGTGGAGCGTGACGATGGCTTGCGTGTCTTCGTCACCATCCACCCGTCTTTCATCCTGCGCATTCGCGAGCCGGCGGACAGGCAGGCAGAACGCGACCGGTTCCTGCAGGATATGAGAGCGGTGAAAAAGCTGATGGCCGCCTGAGCTATTTGATCAATATCGCCCTGAGATCGTTGACGTTTGTGCCGGTCGGACCGGGTACGAAAAGGTCATCTACGGCATTGAATGCCGTCCAGGCGTTGTTGCCGGCAAGCATGGCCTTGGCATCGATGCCCGCCTTATGCATCCGCGACACTGTCGAGCCGTCGGCGAAGGCGCCGGCATTGTCTTCCGAACCGTCTATGCCGTCGGTGTCGGCGGCCAGTGCGTGGACGCCCGCCAGGCCGCTGATCCCAATGGCGAAGGCGAGCAGGAATTCCGAGTTGCGGCCGCCTTTGCCTTTCGCGCGCAAGGTCACGGTCGTCTCGCCGCCCGACAGGATCAGCACCGGTTTTGCGAATGGCCGGTTGCGCGTCGCCACTTCGCGCGCGATTGCAGCGTGGACGCCGCCGACCTCACGCGCCTCGCCCTCGATGGAATCGGAGAGAATGACCGCTTCGATACCTTGGTACCTGGCTTCGGCCGCAGCCGCTTCCAGCGATACGCCGGCCGAGGCGATCAGATGTACCTCGTTGCGCGAAAAACGCGGATCATCGACGCGCGGTGCATCGGCGGCCGGCGAATTGATGTGCGCCATCACTGAAGCCGGTAGTTTCATGTCATAGGCGGCGATCGACGCTAATGCATCTTCGCGGCTGCCGGAATCGGGAACGGTCGGGCCGGAAGCGACCAGCGCCGGGTTATCGGCCGGAATGTCGGAGACCACCAGCGACACCACCTTGGCTGGATAGGCAGCGGCTGCCAGCCTGCCGCCCTTGATCGTGGAAACATGTTTACGGATGGTGTTCATTGCGGCGATCGGCGCGCCGGAGGCGAGCAGCGCCTCGTTGACGGCGATCTCATTGGCCAGCGTCAGACCTTCGGCAGGTGACGGCAGCAGCGCCGAGCCGCCGCCCGAAATGAGCGCCACGACGAGGTCGTCCGCAGTCAGTCCCTGGACCTTTTCGAGCAGCCGCCGGGAAGCTTCTAGCCCCGCGGCATCCGGCACCGGATGCGCCGCCTCGATGATCTCGATGCGCCGGCAGGCCGCGCCATAGCCGTAGCGGGTGACGACCAGCCCTTCGATCGGCCCGTCCCACACTTTCTCGAAAGCCGCCGCCATCTGCGCCGAGCCTTTTCCTGCACCGATGACGATCGTCCGCCCCTTCGGCCTTGCGGGCAAATGATCCTTGATCGTCCTCTGGGGATCGGCGGCGGCAACGGCGGCGTTGAAGATCGAAATGAGAAAGGACTTGGGATCGAGCGCGGTCATACTGAGCGACCACGGACGCTGTGCGAGCTTCTGCGGCGTTTGCGCTGCCCCTCACCCTTACCCTCTCCCCGTATAGAGACGGGGAGAGGGGATCGCCAGCGTTGGAGCGTTGCCCTTCTCCCCGTCACTACGCGGGGGGAAGGTGCCGGCAGGCGGATGAGGGGCAGCGCCAACGTCACGATGTTGCTTCCGGCGGCAGGACCAACTCCTGGCTATCGACGCCCAAGTAGCTACACAGCGTATCGACGACAACTCCGTGGTCCTCGCGCTCCGGTAGACCGGAGACGGCGATCACGCCGATGACGCCAGCGCCCTTGACAGTGATGGGAAAGCCGCCACCGGCCAGCACATAGTCGGCAATGTCCAGCCCTTCGCCGGGCTTGAAGCTGCGGTCGGGGCGCTGCTGCTCCAGCACCATGCGGTAGGTGCTTTTCAGGAACCGCCGCACGACGTTGATCTTGCGCCGCGCCCAGTCCGGATTGGAGGCGTTCGAGCCGGGCATTGCCGCATAGAACAGCGGCCGGTCGAAAGTTCTGATATCGACGATGATCGGCAGGTTTTCCTTGAGAGCCCGGTCGCGGATCGCCGAGCCGATCTCGAAAGCGACGGCTTCATCGAAGGCCGAAAAGACAAGCGTGGCTTCCTGTTTCTTGATCAGAGCGATGTCGTCCGCAACGGCCATGTCGTTCCCCTGTCGATCTCGCCTGTTGCTTTGGCGGATGGCTGCCGCCCGGTCAAGCCGGCCGCATACGACGGCTAAACCGCTATATCCGCCTTGGCCGCCCGGCCGGCGACATAGACCTCGCGCACGGCGCGGTCGTCGCCTAGCGTCTGCAGCAGAAACAACTCCTCGGCGAGCGTGTCCGCCGTCTCCACCCGCAGCCGCATCGCCGGCGTGGCGCGGGCGTCGAGCACGATGATATCGGCGTCGCTGCCTTCCTCCAGGGTGCCGATCTTTTCCGCAAGCGACAGCGCCTCGGCATTGCCGCGGGTCAGCTGCCAGAAGGACTGGAACGGATTGAGCTTCTCGCCGTTCAGCGCGATCACCTTGTAGCCCTCGTCCATGGTGCGCAGCATCGAATAGTTGGTGCCACCGCCGACATCGGTGGCTGCGGCGATGCGAAGCGGCTTCTCGCGGCGGCTATAGCGCTGATAATCGAACAGGCCCGAGCCGAGAAACAGGTTGGAGGTCGGGCAGAACACCGCCACCGAGCCGCTATCCGAAAGCGCATCCGCCTCGCGCTCCGACAGGTGGATGCAATGGCCGAACAGGCTTCTGCGCCCGAGCAGCCCATAGTGTTCGTAGATGTCGGTGTAGTCCCGCGTCTGCGGGTACAATTGCTGCGTGAAGGCGATCTCGGCGTGGTTTTCCGACAGATGCGTCTGCATGTGCAGATCAGGATATTCGCGGCAGAGCGCGCCCGCCATCTCCAATTGCTCGGGCGACGAGGTGATGGCGAAGCGCGGCGTGATGGCATAGTGCTGGCGCCCCTTGCCGTGCCACTCATCGATCAACGCCTTGCTGTCGTCATAGCCCGATTGCGGCGTGTCGAGCACGCCGTCCGGCGCGTTGCGGTCCATCATCACCTTGCCGGCGATGTTGAGCATGTTGCGGTCGTGCGACTCGGCAAAGAACGCCTCGGCAGATTCCTTGTGTACCGAGCAATAGGCCGCGACTGTCGTGGTGCCATGCCGCAATACTTCATCCAGGAACAGCCTGGCGATACGGCGGCCATGCTGGGCGTTCTGGAATTTTGTCTCTTCCGGAAAAGTGTAGGTGTTCAGCCAGTCGAGCAGCTCGGCGCCGAAGGAAGCGATGACCTGCATCTGCGGAAAATGCGCGTGCGCATCGATGAACCCGGGTAGCAGCAGATGCGGCCTGTGGTCGATTTTTTTTGTTCCCTCGCCCGCCTTTTTCTCGACCTCGGCATAGGCGCCCGCGGCAACGATCCTTCCGTCGCGCATCAGCAGGCCGCCATCTTGCTCGTAGCGCCAGGCGGAATGGTCGTCGATGGTTTCTGGCCAGCGCAAAAACGACAGCGTGCGGCCGCGCAGCAGCGTGCTGGTCATGCTATTTCCCCGCGCCTTCGAACCAGGCTACCAGCAGTGCCCGTTCCTTGTCGGTGATCTGGGTGACGTTGGCGGGCGGCATGGCGTGGCTGCGTCCGGCCTGCAGGTAGATCTCGCCGGCGTGCTCGGCGATGCCGGCATCGGTATCGAGCATCACGCCCTTAGGCGCGTGGTAAATGCCCTCGTAGGACGGCTCCGCCGCATGGCACATCGAACAGCGGCCAAGCACTGTATCACGCACGGCGGGAAAATGCGCCGAGGCGACGTAGACCTGTGCCGCCGAGGACGTTTTGACCTCGCCGGTCAGCAGCTTCGGTGCCGTCGACAGCCAGATGATGACGACGAACAGGACGGCGGCGGCCAGCCAGGTCCAGGTAGGATTGCCTTTGCGCGCATGCCTGGTGTTGAAATAGTGCCGGATCAGCACGCCGATGATGAACACCAGCGAGGCGATGACCCAGTTGAACTCTGTCCCGAACGCCAGCGGATAATGGTTCGACAGCATCAGGAACAAAACCGGCAGCGTCAGGTAATTGTTGTGCAGCGAGCGCTGCTTGGCGATCTTGCCGTATTTCGGATCGGGCTTACGGCCGGCGATCAGGTCGGCGACGACGATCTTCTGGTTGGGGATGATGACCATGAAAACGTTGGCCGACATGATCGTCGCGGTAATGGCGCCGAGATGCAGGAAGGCGGCGCGGCCGGTGAACAGGTGGGTCAGTCCCCAGGCCATGAATACCAGCACCCCATACAGCACCAGCATCAGGCCGGTGTCGCTGTTGCCGAGCGGCGAACGGCACAAGAGATCGTAGACCACCCAGCCGACGCCGATCGTCGCCAGCGACAGCAAGATGCCTGTAGGCACCGACATAGCAAGGACATTCGGATCGATCAGGAACAGGTCCGCCCCGGCATAGTAGACGACGCACAGCATGGCGAAGCCCGACAGCCAGGTGGCGTAGGATTCCCACTTGAACCAGGTCAGATGCTCGGGCATCTCAGCCGGCGCCACCAGATATTTCTGCACATGGTAGAAGCCGCCGCCATGCACCTGCCATTCCTCGCCGAAGGCTCCGGCAGGCATGCCCGGACGCTGGCGCAGCCCGAGATCGAGCGCGACGAAATAAAAGGACGATCCAATCCAGGCGATACCGGTGACGACGTGCAGCCAGCGCACGGCGAAACTCAGCCAATCCCAGAATATCGCGAAATCCATCATGAAAAAATCGTCCCTGCCGATCCACTGACTTTACGGACTGGAGCGCAAACGGAAAGGGCCGAGCTGCACGATGACTTTCAAAAAAAATTGGAAAATACTAGGCTGATCATACGCAGCCACATGAGAGCCACGGAAGCCGCATGGCCTATCTCGACAACATCGCCGTTTTCGTCCGCGTCGTCGAGCTCGGCAATTTGTCGGCGGCTGGGCGCGACATGCGCATTTCGCCCGCGGTCGCCTCTAACCGGATCAAGGAGCTCGAGAAGCACCTGGGCGTCAGGCTGTTCAACCGCACGACGCGACAATTGATGCCGACCGAGCACGGCACCGTGTTCTACTCTGGCGCCAAGCAGGTGCTGGAGGCGGTCACCGAGGCGGAAGCGGCGGTCAGCGCGCTATCCGGCCAGCCGCGCGGCACCATAAAGGTGACAGCGCCGCTCGGCCTCGGGCGGCGGCTGGTAGCATCCGGAATCCCGGATTTCCACGACAGGTACCCAGATATCGAGGTGCGGCTCCGGCTTTCCGATCACAATGTCGATATCATGAAGGAAGGCATCGACGTTGCGTTCCGGCTGGGCATCATCGAGGATTCCAGCCTCAGGATGCGCGGCATCATGGACTGCGAACGCGTGCTGGTAGCGGCTCCGCAATATCTGGACGTGCGCGGCGAGCCGACCGAGCCGCAGGAGTTGATCGGCAAGAAACACGATTGCCTGATGCTGCGCTATTCCGGCGCGCGCGAATATGTCTGGACACTGCAGACGCCGAATGGGCCGCAAAAGTTCGAGGTGCACGGCCCCTACGATACCGATGATGGCGACGTGCTGACCGGCTGGGCGCTGTCCGGCCGCGGCATCATCAACAAGCCGCGCTTCGAGGTCGAGCCGTTTATCCGCGACCAGCGGCTGAAGGTGATCCTGAGCAACACGCCGCCGACGCCGGTGCAGTTCGCCGCCGTCTACCCGCACAAGAAGCTGCAGGATCCGAAGGTGCGGCTGCTGCTCGATTTCATGGCCGAGCGCTGCCAGCGGCTGATCAGGGATATTCTGGCCGGCAAATGATCGTCGGCTGGCCGGTTGCTTTGCGTCCAGCCGGCGAGATAATTCTCAAGGAATCTCGCTCAACAGGGAAAAGCGATGGCCAACGGCGCCACAATGTGTCTCGCCGTTTCACTGTCTCCGGAAGCCGCCCCTTCCCATCCGCCCGACGCCGCCCCGGACTTCAGTCTGCTGACGCGGTTCGTGCAAGAAGCCGAAGCGGCCGGTCTGGACATGGTGTTGCTGGGCGATTCCGCACCGGTTGCAGGCTGGCCGAACCGGCAAATGCGCTTCGAAGCAACCACCTTGCTGGCGGCGCTGGCGACGGTGACAAGCAGGATCGGCCTCGTCGCCGCCGCGTCGACGGTCGCCCACCAGCCCTATAATCTCGCGCGCCGTTTCGCCTCGCTCGATATCATCAGCCATGGCCGCACCGGCTGGAACGCGAGCATGATGCCCGACCCGCGCGAGGCGGCCAATTTCAGCCGGCCGGAAGGGTTTTCCTGCGACGATTTCCGCCTGCGCGCTGATGAATTCATCGGCATCGTGCAAGGCTTGTGGAAAGGCTGGGACGCAGACGCGCTGCTGTTCGACAAAGTTGGCGGCCGCTTCTTCGATCCCGAGAAGATGCACCTTCTCGACCACAGGGGCGAATACTTTTCCGTGCGCGGGCCGCTCAACGTGGCGCGGTCGCCGCAGGACACGCCGGTGCTGGTCATGTCCGGCCTGTCCGAGCCCGCCATGTATATCGCCGCCCGCACCGCCGATGTCGTCCTGCTGGATGAGCCATCGATCGAGCCGGCGAAGGCTGGCGATCTGAAGCGCCGTGCGCTTGCCTTCGGGCGCAGGCCGGAGGCGCTGAAAGTGCTGATGAACGTTGTCGTGGTTGCCGAAATAGCCGCCGCCCCGGACCTGTTTGCGGATCGGCTCGAAGAGTGCTTTCGCTCCACAGCTTGTGACGGTTTTAACATTCTCATGCCGCGGATGGTAGCGCTCGACAATTTCGTTGATTGCGTGCTGCCGGGCCTTCGCCGCCGCGGCCTTGTCCGGTCCGGCTACAGCGCGGCGACACTGCGCGCCCATCTCGGACTTGCCGGGGAGGATCGGCAATGAGTACCGGTCTACGGCAGATGAAGCTCGGCGCCTTCCTGTGGGCGACAGGCCACCACATCGCCGCCTGGCGCCATCGGCAGGCGCATGTCACGGCCGGCATCGACATCGATCACTACATCCAGCTGGCGCGGACGGCGGAAGCGGCGAAGTTCGACATGATCTTCTGCGAGGACGCCGCCGGCGTGCGTGAGGCCAATGTCGATATCGCCAGCCAGACCTCACGCTCGATCGGCTTCGAGCCGATCAGCCTGCTTGCCGCGCTCGCGGTGCAGACGGAGCGCATCGGCCTCGTCTCAACGGCGTCGACGAGCTATAACGAGCCTTACGGGCTGGCGCGAACCTTCCTGTCGCTCGACCACCTGAGCGGCGGCCGTGCCGGCTGGAACCTTGTCACTTCCGCCAGCCAGATCGAGGCCGCCAATTTCGGCTCGACCGGTCTGCGCCCGCATGCCGACCGCTACGAACGCGCGCGCGAATTCGCTGCCGTGGTTGCTGGCCTTTGGCAAGGCCAGGGCGGACACGAAGGCAGAAGCTTTTCGGTGCGCGACCCGCTCGATCTGCCGCGCTCGCCCCAAGGTGCGCCGGTCATGGTTCAGGCGGGAGCGTCGGACGAAGGCCGCGATCTCGCCGCCCGGACCGCCGATGTGGTGTTCACTGCGGCGCAGACATTCGAGGAGGGGAAGGCTTTCTACGACGACCTCAGGGGACGGCTGGCGGCCTATGGGCGCGAGCCGGACGACCTCAAGATCATGCCTGGCGTCGCGCCGGTGGTTGCGGCAAGCGAAGCGGAAGCCCGGGCAAAACATGACGAACTGCAGGAGCTGATACCGGACGATATCGGTGCCGCGCTGCTTTCCAGCTATCTCAGCATATCCGATCTCGCGCGCTATCCCATCGACGGACCGCTGCCCGAGCTGCCGGCCAGCGAAGGCATGCAGAGCCGGCAGGCGCTCGTCATCGAGCAATCCCGCCGCGACAAGCTGTCCATTCGCCAGCTTGCCCGTCATTTCGCCGGCGCGCGCGGTCATTGGCGCGTCGTCGGAACTCCGGCCCAGATCGCCGACCAGCTCGAGGCACGCTTCGAGGGCGGCGCCGCAGACGGTTTCAACGTCATGCCATCCTATTTTCCCGGCCAACTCGAAGCCTTTGCCACGCTTGTCGTGCCAGAGCTGCAGCGGCGCGGGCTTTTCCGGAAGGATTATGAAGGCAGCACGCTGCGCGACCATCTGGGCTTGAAAACGCCGGCGTAAACGACGCGCGGAACGAAAGTCGGAGATCGCCGTTTTGGGATGCTGTGCCGCGGCGATGAGGGCGTCTGCGCGCATATTCGATTGACCATCCCAAACTTCGCCCTCTTTTCAAACCAAGCGGACGCAACCGCCACAGGAGCCGATCATGGATGCCATCGCCACCCGCAACGACCTGCAATCCAATGCCAAGAAAGAGTGTATCGATCTTCTCAATGCCCGCCTCGCCGACGCCATCGATCTGGCCTTGATCACCAAGCAGGCGCACTGGAACGTCAAGGGACCGCAATTCATCGCCATCCACGAGATGCTCGACACGTTCCGCGAGGAGCTCGACGGCCATGTCGACACCATTGCCGAGCGCGCCGTACAGCTCGGCGGGACGGCGCTCGGCACATCGCAAGAGGTGTCGAAGGCGACTATGCTCAAGGCCTATCCGACCGACATCCACAAGACCCGGGATCATCTGGCGGCGCTGATCGACCGCTATGCCGCAACCGCCAAGCGGGCACGCGCGGCGATCGACGAGGCGGCCGGCGCGGGCGATGCCGACACCGCCGACATCTTCACCGCCTATTCACGCTCGCTCGACAAATTGCTGTGGTTCCTTGAGGCGCACACGCAGGAGAACGAATAGCCAAAACGTCAGCCAGCCATCGCCTTGCGGTGAGGGGCTTTGGACTGAGCGGACGGTGCCGCCGCATGGCCGGCCAACGCCGTCATAATCTCGGCCGCGGCGAGCGCTGCAATGACTTGCGGGCGCTTGTCTTTCACCGCATCGCCGCCGATCGGCGAGACGAGGCGGGCAAATTCCGCCTCGCTTCCGTCCGCCGACTTAAGGAACCAGTTCCGGAAGGTCGCCTTCTTGGTCCTGGAGCCGATCATGCCGACATAGGCGGCATCGCGGCGTTTCAGCGCCTCGGCGACGATCAGGAAGTCCAGCGCATGGTCATGTGTCAGGACGACGAAGGCGGATCCAGCCGGGGCTTCGCGCACCATCGCCTCAGGCATCGGCGTCAGCTTGGTTTCGACCGCTTCCGGCATGCCTTTGAGCGCCTCGGCTCGCGTCTCGACAACGACGACATGCACCGGCAGCAAGGCCATCGCGGAGGCCAGCGCCTGGCCGACATGGCCGCCGCCGAGGATGTAGACATGCGGTCGCTGCGCTTCCTCGGTTTCCGCCGCCGCAACCAGCTTGGCTTCACGCGCGGGGTCGACTAGCTGGATCAGCAGCTCGACCCTGCCGCCGCAGCACTGCCCGATGTCTGGGCCGAGCGCGATGTCGAGGGTGGCGCGGATATCCCTCCCCCTTGAGGGGAGGGTGGCGGCGAAGCCGCCGGGTGGGGTCGCCGCGGCAGTGCTCGACGCGCTGGCGGTACCTTCTGAAACGACCCCCTCTGGCCGCTCCGCGGCCATCTCCCCCTCAAGGGGGGAGAAAAGCATCTGTCGCGCTTTGTCGATCGCCATGTATTCGAGCTGGCCGCCGCCGATCGTACCGAAAGTGGCCGATCCTGAGACGAGCATGAAGGCACCCGTCTCGCGCGGCGTCGAACCTTTTGTCCGGGCCACCTCAACGAAGGCGACCCGGCCGGCGCCGGCAAGAAAGGCTTTCAGGCTCTGCACTTTCGCGTTCATCATTTGCGTTCCCTATCGGGAAATATAGAGTTTTTCGGCCTGAATTGCACGTTTTCCGGGATTCAAGTGCCGGTTTTGGCTTCCCGCTTCAGCCGTTCGATCGCCATCAGCACACGCTCCGGCGTGGCCGGCGGGTCGAGGCGCGGGCAGATCTTGTGGCTGGCAACGCTCGCCACTGCGTCCGACAGCGCATGCAGCACCGACATTGCGAGCGGAAAGGGCGGCTCGCCGACCGCCTTGGAGCGGTACACCGTCGGCTCGCCTGCTTGCGCCCAGTCGGCCAAAGTCACATTAAAAATCTTCGGCCGGTCCGACGCGAGCGGGATCTTGTAGGTCGATGGCGCATGGGTGCGCAGCCGCCCCTTGTCGTCCCACCACAGTTCCTCCGTTGTCAGCCAGCCCATGCCCTGGATGAAGCCGCCCTCGATCTGGCCGAGGTCGATGGCGCGGTTCAGCGAGCGGCCGGTTTCGTGCAGGATGTCGGTGCGCTCGACGATATATTCGCCGGTCAGCGTGTCGACAGACACTTCCGAGCACGCGGCGCCGTAAGCGAAATAGTAGAAGGGATGGCCCTCGCCCTTGTCGCGGTCCCAATGGATTTTCGGCGTCTTGTAGAAACCCGCCGCAGAAAGCTGGATGCGCGCCATATAAGCCTGCCTGACGAGATCGGCGAAGGCGATCTCCTGGTTGCCGATGCGCACGCGGTTGGGCAGGAACAGCACCTGGTCGCGCGGCACCTGGTATCTCTCGACGGCAAAATTGGTCAACCGGTCCTTGATCTGGCGGGCGGCATTCTGCGCCGCCATGCCGTTGAGGTCGGAGCCGGAAGACGCGGCGGTGGCCGAGGTATTCGGCACCTTGCCGGTCGTCGTCGCGGTGATCTTGACCTGATCGAGGTCGATCTGGAACTCTTCCGCCACAACCTGCGCCACCTTGACATAGAGGCCCTGCCCCATCTCGGTGCCGCCGTGGTTCAGATGCACCGAACCATCGGTATAGACATGCACCAGCGCGCCGGCCTGGTTGTAATGGGTGGCGGTGAACGAGATGCCGAACTTGACCGGCGTCAGCGCCAGTCCGCGCTTGATGAAGCGGCTGTTGGCATTGAAAGCATCGATGGTGCGGCGGCGCCTCGCATAGTCGGAACTCGCCTCCAGCTCGGCGACGATGCGGTGGATGATGTTGTCCTCGACCGTCTGGTGGTAGGGAGTGATGTTGCGGTCGCTGGTGCCGTAGAAATTCTTCTTGCGGATTTCGAGCGGGTCCTTGCCGACGGCAAACGCGACTTCGTCGATGACGCGCTCGGCGCCGACCATGCCTTGCGGGCCGCCGAACCCGCGAAAGGCGGTGTTCGATACCGTATTGGTGTAGAGCGGCGCCGATTGCGCGTGCACCGCCGGCCAGAAATAGGTGTTGTCGCAATGGAACAGCGCGCGGTCAGTGACCGGGCCGGAGAGGTCGGCCGAGAAGCCGCAGCGCGCCGCGAACATGAAATCTACGCCCAGAATATTGCCTTCGTCGTCGAAGCCGACCTCGTAGTCGACGAGGAAATCGTGGCGTTTGCCGGTGGCGATCATGTCGTCGTCGCGGTCAGGCCGGATTTTCACGGCCCGATGATGTTTCTTCGCGGCGATAGCGGCCAATGCCGCAAACTGATTGCCTTGCGTTTCCTTACCGCCGAAAGCGCCGCCCATCCGGCGGATTTCCACCGTCACCGCATGGCTCGGCACACCCAGCGCATGGCTGACCATGTGCTGGATTTCGCTCGGGTGCTGGGTCGAGGAATAGATGGTGACGTCGTGGTCCTCGCCGGGGATGGCCAAGGCGATATGACCTTCGAGATAGAAATGCTCCTGGCCGCCTATGCGCATTTTTCCCTTCAGCCGGCGCGGCGCCGCATTGATCGCAGCCGCTGCATCACCGCGCCTCAGCGTCAGCGGCGGCGTGACCAGCTTATCTTTCCGGGGATCGAGCTCACCGACATCGGCGACGAACGGCAATTCCTTGTATTCGACCTTGGCCAGCCTCGTTGCACGGCGCGCCTGCTCGCGGGTTTCGGCAATGACGCAGAAGATCGGTTGGCCAAAGAATTGCACCTTGCCGTCGGCCAGCACCGGCTCGTCGTGACGGCCGGTCGGCGAAATGTCGTTCTCGCCTGGCACGTCGCTCGCCGTCAGCACGTCGATGACGCCGGGTGCGGCGCGCACCGCCGACAGGTCCATGCTGGTGATGGTGGCATGCGTCGCCGTCGAAAGCCCAAGGCAGCCGTGCAGCGTGCCGGCCGGTTCCGGCATGTCGTCGATATAGACGGCCGTGCCACTGACATGCTTGTGCGCGGAATCATGGCGCTGGTCGGTGGCGACGCCGCCGGCGATTTTTTGCGCCTTCAGGTTTGGCGTGGCGTGCTTGTTCATCATGCCGCCTCGTGCCGTGATACCTGGATCGGCGCCCGGGTGCCGGTGGTTTCGGCAAAGAAGCGCAGCAGCAGGTTGCGCGCCGCCAGCGCCCGGTATTCGGCGCTTGCCCGCATGTCGGTTAGCGGCGTGAAATCGCCGGCATACGCGGCCATCGCCGCCTCGACCGTCGCTTCCGTCCAGGGCTTGCCAAGCAATGCCTTTTCGACGCCAAAGGCTCGCTTCGGCGTTGCCGCCATGCCGCCATAGGCGATGCGCACATCCGCCACCGTGCCATGCTCGGCGAGCTTCAGGAAAAACGCGCCTAGCGCTGCTGTGATATCTTCGTCGCGGCGCTTGGTGATCTTGTAGACGGCAAATTTCGTCTCGCTGCCCGGCACCGGAACATGCACGGCCTCGACGAATTCGCCGGGCTGCCGGTCCTGCTTGCCATAGGCGATGAAAAACTCCTCGAGCGGGATCGTTCGACGCTTGTCGCCGCGGCGCAGCGTCAGGCGGGCACCGAGTGCGATCAGCGGCGGCGGCGTGTCGCCGATCGGCGAACCGTTGGCGATATTGCCGCCGATGGTGCCCATGTTGCGCACCTGATCGCCGCCGATGCGGTCGAACAGCGGGCCGAGCGCCGGGATGCGTTTCGCCAGCGTCGAGAAGGCTTCGCTATAGGTGACACCGGCGCCGATCGAGATGACGCCCTTGTCCTCGGAAATCCCGCACAGACCATCGAGATTGCCGATGAAAACCGCCGGCGCAATATCGCGCATGTGCTTGGTCACCCAAAGGCCGACATCGGTCGAACCCGCGACGATAGTGGCGCCCGGCTCCTTGACGAGTACGCTGGCCAGATCGTCGGCATTGGCCGGCACGATCAGCCGCTTGTTGCCGGAGCCGATCTCAATGCGCGAACCGTCCTTCATCGCTTCGAGCTTGGCCGTGACTGCCTTGCGCTCCGCCGCCAACGGATCCTTTGCCGCCGTGCCGTAGCTGGAGATGGCACGTGCGGCGCGCATGATCGCCTCGTAGCCGGTGCAGCGGCAGAGATTGCCTTGCAGCGCCTTTTCGATGGCGGCGTCCGACGGCTCCGGCGCCCGCATCCACAGAGCATAAAGCGACATGACGAAACCCGGTGTACAGAAGCCGCATTGCGAGCCGTGGAAATCGACCATGGCCTGCTGCACGGGATGCAGTTTTCCTGCGTCGCCGCGCAGATGCTCGACGGTCACGATATGCGTGCCGTCTAGCGAGCCAAGGAAGCGGATGCAGGCATTGACGCTTTCATAGACCAGTGTTCCACCGGAGAGCCTGCCGACCAGCACCGTGCAGGCGCCACAGTCGCCCTCGGCGCAACCTTCCTTGGTGCCGCGCAGCGAGCGGTCGAGCCGCAGCCAGTCGAGCAGGGTCTGGTCGGGTGCAATCGTGCCGAGCGCGACGTCCTCGCCATTGAGGATGAAGCGGATTTCGTTGCGTGTCTTGATCCCTGCCATCTCAGCTTCCCCGGTAGGTCGAATAGCCGTACGGCGACAGAAGCAGCGGCACATGATAGTGCATCGGCTCGGCCATACCGAAGCGGATCGGCACATGGTCGAGGAAGGCCGGTTCCGCCAGTTTTGTCCCTTGCCCGCGCAGATAATCGCCGGCCGCAAAGACCAGCTCGTATTCGCCGGTGCGGAATTCCGCGCCGGCAAGCAGCGGAGCATCGCAACGGCCGTCATGATTGGTGACGACCGTTTTCAGATGCGTCCGGGCCTGACCGTCAAGATGATAGAGCTCGATCGACAGACCGGCCGCCGGTTTGCCGGCCGCAGTGTCGAGGACGTGGGTCGTCAGGCGCCCGCCTTCGGCTTTCGACGTTTCCGCCACTGGCTGCTCCATTCCCTGAACGGTCGAACACTATTCATGAATTGTGCGCCAATTAAAGGCGATGCATAAGTCCCGGTCGAGCGGAGCGCGACAAAAACACTTTCAAAAATTTCGGGGGAATGCGCCGGCACTCCTTTCGACTATCCTGATCACAATTTCCGGCAGGAGCGAGAATGCGTTACGAACGAGACATGCGCGGCTACGGAGCCAATCCGCCGGATCCGAAATGGCCCGGCGGGGCGCATGTCGCGGTGCAGTTCGTCGTCAATTACGAAGAGGGCGGCGAGAATTGCGTCCTGCACGGCGACAAGGCTTCGGAGGCTTTCCTGTCGGAGATCGTCGGCGCCGCGCCCTGGCCCGGCCAGCGCCATTGGAACATGGAATCGATCTACGAATACGGCGCCCGAGCCGGCTTCTGGCGATTGCTGCGCCTGTTCAGCGAGGCACAGGTGCCGATCACCTGCTATGGCGTCGCCACGGCCCTGGCGCGTTCGCCCGACCAGGTTGCGGCGATGCAGGAGGCCGGCTGGGAGATCGCCTCGCACGGGCTGAAATGGATCGACTACCGCGACCATACCCCGGAAGACGAGCGCCGCGACATGGAGGCGGCGATCCGGCTGCATTATGAGGTGACAGGAGCGCGGCCGACCGGCTGGTACACCGGCCGCACCTCGATCAACACGGTGCGGCTGGCGGCGGAAGAGGGCGGCTTCGACTATGTGTCGGATACCTATGACGACGAGCTGCCCTACTGGTTCGAGCAAGTGGTGCCGGATGGCACGGCGAAACCGCAGCTGATCATACCCTACACGCTCGACGCCAACGACATGCGCTTTGCCACGCCGCAGGGCTTCAATTCGGGCGACCAGTTTTTTGCCTATCTCAGGGATAGTTTCGATACGCTCTATGCCGAGGGCAAGGCAGGGCGGCCGCGTATGATGAACATCGGCCTGCACTGCCGCCTGGTCGGCCGCCCGGGCCGGGTCGCGGCACTGAAGCGCTTCATCGACTACGTCAAATCGCATGACAAGGTCTGGCTGGCACGACGCATCGACATTGCAAAACACTGGCAGGAGACGCATCCGTTCCGGTTGCCGGCGCTGCGCCCGTCGAAAATGGAATTCGAGGCCTTCGTCCACACATTCGGCGGCGTCTTCGAGCATTCGCCGTGGGTTGCCGAGCGCGCTTATGAGCTGGAGCTCGGCCCGGCCCATGACAGTGCCGGCGGCCTGCACAACGCGCTCTGCCGCGTGTTTCGCGCGGCCAGCGAGGCCGAGCGGTTTGCCGTGCTCAATGCCCACCCCGATCTTGCCGGAAAACTGGCACAGGCCAAGCGGCTGACGGCGGAATCGTCGAGGGAACAGGCTTCGGCAGGGCTCGACGCGCTGACCGAGAAGGAGCGCGAGCTGTTCGCAAAACTCAATGCCGCCTACGTCACCAGTTTCGGTTTCCCCTTCATTATTGCGGTGAAAGCAAAGACCAAGGCGGAGATCCTGGCCGAGTTCGAGGCGCGTATCGGCAACAGCCACGACGTCGAATTCGAAACCGCCTGCAGACAGGTCGAGTGCATCGCGCTGCTTCGTCTCAAGGACATGCTTCCGCAATAGGCTTTGGCTGCCGCCATATGCCCTGGCTTCCGCAACAGGCTTGAATTTATGGATATGATGAAAATGGCCGAGCGAACCTATTATGCGCCGCAGGGCGGACATCCCGGCCAGAGTGAATTGCTGACCGGCCGCGCTGTGTTCACACAGGCCTATGCCGTGATCCCCAAAGGCGTGATGCAGGACATTGTCACCAGTGCTTTGCCGTTCTGGGATGGGACACGCGTCTGGGTGCTGTCGCGGCCGCTGTCGGGTTTTGCCGAGACGTTTTCGCAATATATCGTCGAGCTCGCGCCCGGCGGCGGCAGCGACCGCCCCGAGCTTGACGCCGCCGCCGAAGGTGCCCTGTTCGTAGTCGAAGGCGAGCTATGCGTTTCGCTTGCCGACAAGAAACATAGCTTAAGGCCGGGCGGCTTTGCCTACCTGCCGCCGGCGAGCGGGTGGACGGTGCGCAATGAAAGCGGTGCCGCCGTCCGCTTTCACTGGATCCGCAAGACTTATGACGCAGTCGACGGCATCGACCAGCCGCAAGCGTTCTTCGCCAACGAACAGGAAATCGCGCCGACGCCAATGCCGGGTACCGAAGGCCGATGGACGACGACGCGCTTCGTCGATCCGGCCGACATGCGCCACGACATGCATGTCACCATCGTCACGCTCGAGCCTGGCGCGGTCATTCCCTTCGCCGAGACGCACGTCATGGAACACGGGCTCTATGTGCTGGAGGGCAAGGCGGTCTACCGTCTCAACCAGGATTGGGTCGAAGTCGAAGCCGGCGACTATATGTGGCTGCGCGCCTTCTGCCCGCAGGCTTGTTATGCCGGCGGGCCGGGCAAATTCCGCTATCTCCTCTATAAGGACGTCAACCGCCACGCCAAGCTTGGCAGCGCCGGCGTCGTGAGACCCACACCATGACCCGCATCGTCGCGCGGCCGCTGACCCGCGAGAATTTCGCCGAATTCGGCGACGTCATCGATATGGGCGGCGACAACCATTATCCGATCAATGGCGGCAAGGCTGAGCGCTACCATGACCTCGCCACGGCGGAAGCACGAGGGCCGAATGCGCGCGTGCTGATCTCGATGGTGCGTGGCACGCCCTATGAGCTGCCGTTGAAGCTTACCATGGTGGAGCGCCATCCGTTTGGCAGCCAGGCCTTCATCCCGCTGTCACCACGGCCGTTCCTGGTCGTCGTCTGCCATGACGGCGAAGAGGGCCCGGGCGAGCCGCATGCCTTCATCACCGCGCCCGGGCAAGGCATCAACTATCCGCGCAATCTGTGGCACGGAGTGCTGACGCCGATCGGCGATGTCCAGGATTTTGTGGTCGTCGACCGCGGCGGCGACGGCTCCAATCTCGAAGAGTGCCATTTCTCGCACGCCTACGAGATCGATCTTCCCGACGGGATTAGATGATGACCGACATTTCGCTGATCGACCGACTGCTCGACGTCATCGAGCACGACATCGTGCCGAAGACCGTCGAAGGCGTCGCGCACGGCAATAAGCTGTTCGGCGCGGCCATTCTGCGCAAGGACGACCGCTCGCTGGTGCTTGCCGAAACCAACAACGAGACCGAAAACCCGCTCTGGCACGGCGAGGTGCATTGCCTGAAGCGCTTCTACGAAATGCCTAAAGCCGAACGCGTCGACACCAAGGACGCGATCTTTCTTGCCACGCACGAACCCTGCTCGCTCTGCCTGTCGGCGATCACCTGGACCGGCTTCGACAATTTCTTCTATCTGTTCAGCCACGAAGACTCGCGCGACAGCTTCGACATCCCGCACGATTTGAAGATCCTGAAAGAGGTCTTCACCCTCGATCCCGGCGGCTACAATGCCGAGAATGCCTATTGGAAGAGCTTTTCGATCCGCAAATTGGTGCGCTCGCTGCCCGATGCCGAGCGCGAGCGGCTGGAAGCGCGTATCGGCGCAATATCAGCGCGCTATGACGAATTGTCCGCCGCCTATCAAGCAAGCAAGGCCGAAAACGACATACCGCTGAATTGACGCGGATTGACCAGCCGAATTCGTTGACTGGCCCATGACGCGCTCTCACGGGCTCCATCATCTGGCGCTCCTGGAGTTCGCCCGCATGAAAATCGTCACTGAATTCCCACGAAAGATCGTCGAATTTCCGGATATGGGGATCATCATGCCGGACGGCTGCCGGCTGTCGGCGCGGGTGTGGATGCCGGCCGATGCTGCCGACGATCCAGTGCCGGCAATCCTCGAACACCTGCCCTATCGCAAGCGCGACGGCACGATCTATCGTGATCAGCTGACGCATCCCTATTTTGCCGGCCACGGCTACGCCTCGATCCGCGTCGACATGCGCGGCAATGGCGATTCCGAAGGGCTGATGGACGACGAATATTCCGAGCAGGAATTGCAGGACGCTTGCGACGTCATCGCCTGGGCGGCGGACCAGCCCTGGTGCAACGGCAATGTCGGCATGATGGGCATTTCGTGGGGCGGCTTCAACTGCCTGCAGGTAGCAGCCAAGCAGCCGCCGGCGCTGAAGGCGGTCATCAGTCTCTGTTCGACGGTCGACCGCTATGCCGACGACATCCACTACAAGGGCGGCTGCCTGCTGATCGAGAATTTCGGCTGGGCCTCGACCATGCTGTCCTATTCGTCAAGGCCGCCGGATCCGTTGCTGGCCGGCGACAACAGATGGCGCGACCTGTGGCTGACCAGGCTGGAGAACCAGCCATTCCTGGCACCGCTGTGGCTGAAGCACCAGCATCGCGATGCCTATTGGAAGCGCGGCTCGATCTGCGAGGACTATTCCGCCATCCATGCCGCGGTGCTGTCGATCGGCGGCTGGCATGATGGCTATCGCAATACGATTTCCCATCTCGCCGTCAATATCGAGGCGCCGGTCAAGGGCATCGTCGGCCCGTGGATCCACAAATACCCGCATTACGCCGCGCCCGAACCGCGCATCGGCTTCCTGCAGGAGGCCTTGCGCTGGTGGGACCGCTGGCTGAAGGACATCGACACCGGCGTCGAGGCCGACCCCGCCTACCGCGCCTATGTCATGGACAGCGTGCGTCCGGCGCGCTGGCATCCCGAGCGCCCGGGCCGCTGGGTCGCTGAATCGGAATGGCCGTCGCCCAACATCAAGACCCAAGAGGTTGAGCTTATCGCTGAAGGCAACCACGCTATCGTCGCTTCGCCGCAAAGCTGCGGCCTCGCCGGCGGCGAATATTTCCCCTTCACCTTCGGCCCGGAACTGCCGGGTGACCAGCGCCCCGACGATGCGCTGTCGGTGTGCTTCGACCAGCCGGTGCTGACCGAAACGGTCGACATTGTCGGTGCTCCCGAAGTTGTGGTCAGGGTCTCGTCGGACCGGCGCCAGGCGAACATCGCGGTTCGGCTGTGCGACGTCCATCCGGACGGGGCATCGGAGCTGATCTCGTACGGCGTGCTCAACCTGACGCATCGCAACTCGCACGAATTTCCCGAAGCGCTGGTGCCCGGCGAAACCGTCAGCGCCCGGGTGGTGCTCGACCAATGCGCCTATCGCGTGCCGGTCGGCCATCGCCTGCGCGTTGCCGTTTCGAACGCCTACTGGCCGATGATCTGGCCGTCGCCGGAGCCGGTCCGGCTGGAATTGTCGGCCGCGACATTGATGCTGCCGGTACGCCCGCCAGCGACAGGCGACGAGGTCACCTTCCCCGCTCCCGAAGGTGCTGCGCCCTGGGCAACGGAGACGCTTCGGCCCGCCAATTCCGAGCGTCATGTCGATCGCGACGAAAAGACCGGAATGATTACGGTTTCCATCGTCGACGATTTCGGTGAGGTGCGCGACCTGGAGCATGGCCTCGCCCACGGGAGCATCGCCAGGGAGACATGGGCGATCCATCCTGACAATCCGCTGTCAGCCTCGGGCAAGACGCATTGGAGCCAGACGCTGTCGCGAAATGGATGGTCGGTGCGCACCGAAACCTTCGCCGAAATGCGGTCCGACGCGCAAAGCTTCGTGGTTAGCGCCAGAATTGAAGCCTATGAAGGCGAGAAACTGGTCTTCGAGCGCAATTTCGAGGAGAAAATCCCGCGCGTGCTGCTTTGAGCGCTTATAGCGATTGGTCCAATTGCGACGCACGATTTACGCCACGGCATGTCGCATTCGGTCTTGCTTACCGCTTTCCCTTACGGTCATTATTCTCCCGATTGAAATGAGAAAAACGACCATAAGGTCGGACCAACAGAGTGAGGAACTCAACATGTCGAACGAACTGGAATATCTGAGCCGGCGCGTTGCGTCCGGCAAGCTGAGCCGTCGCGATTTTCTCGGCCGGGCAGCAGCGCTCGGCGTCACCGCAACCTTCGCCAATTCGCTGCTATCCAGCGCTTCCCGCGCGGCGGGTCCGGTCAAGGGCGGCACGCTCAAGGCCGGCCTGGTCGGTGGCGAGTCCACCAACAGTCTCGATCCGGCGCTGTTCATGACGCAGGTGCCGTTCGCCTTCGGCAAGATGTGGGGCGAACTGATCGTCGAACTGTCTCCCGAAGGCAAGCTCGAGAACCGCATTGCCGAGGAGATCGGCTCGTCGGACGACGCCAAGACCTGGACGCTGAAGATCCGCGATGGCGTCGAGTTTCACAACGGCAAGAAGGTGACCGCAGAGGACGTGGCCGCCACCCTCGAACGCCATTCGGACGAGAAGTCGAAGTCCGGCGCGCTCGGTTACATGAAAGGCATCGAGAGCATAAAGGCCAGCGGCAAGGAAGTGGTGCTGACGCTGAAGGAGCCGAATGCCGACCTGCCCTATCTGCTTAGCGACTATCACCTAATCATCCAGCCGAACGGCGGCAAGGACAAGGCCGATGCCGGTATCTCGGCGGGTCCTTACAAGGTCACCACCAACGAGCCCGGCGTGCGCCATGGCGGCGAGCGCTTCGCCAATTACTGGCAGGGCGACAAGATGGGCCATGCCGACCAGATAGAGATCATCGTCATCAACGACGCCACGGCCCGCACGGCGGCGCTGCAGGGCGGCCAGGTCAACATGATCAACCGGGTCGAGCCGAAGATCGTCGATCTGATCAAGCGCGTGCCCGGCGTCACCATCCGCAACCATTCGGGACCCGGCCACTACGTCTTCATCATGCACTGCGACACCGCGCCGTTCGACAACAACGACTTGCGGATGGCGTTGAAGCTGGCGATCGACCGCGAGGAGATGCTGAACAAGGTGCTGCGTGGCTATGGCTCGCTCGGCAACGACTTCCCGATCAATGCATCGTACCCGCTATTCACCGAGATCGAGCAGCGCAAATACGATCCCGATAAGGCCAAGTTCCACTACAAGAAATCGGGCCATGACGGTGCCGTCCTGCTCCGGACGTCGGACGTCGCCTTCCCCGGTGCCGTCGATGCCGCACAGCTGTTCCAGCAAAGCGCGGCCAAGGCCGGCATCAAGCTGGAGATCAAACGCGAACCGGGCGACGGCTACTGGTCGGAAGTCTGGAACAAGCAGCCCTTCTGCGCCTCCTACTGGGGCGGCCGGTCGACGCAGGACCAGATGTACTCTACCGCCTATCTGTCGACGGCCGACTGGAACGACACACGTTTCAAGCGTCCGGATTTCGACAAGATGGTGCTGGCGGCTCGCGCCGAGCTCGACGAGGCCAAGCGCAAGGCAATGTACCACGACATGGCTGTGATGGTGCGCGACGAGGGCGGCTTGATCCTGCCGATGTTCAATCAGTTCATCGACGCGACGGGCGCCAAGGTCGCCGGCTGGGTGGATGATCCGCATCAGGAGTTGATGAACGGATATGCTCTGGCGAAGTGCTGGCTCGAAGCCTGAGCCCGGCCTTGCGGATATGTCCTCACCCATCGTGAAACTGGTGGCCCAGCGCATCGCGCTGGGCATTCTGCTGCTCTTGGCCGTTTCGGTCCTGATCTTCGCCGGCACCCAAATCCTGCCCGGCGACGTCGCGCAAGCCATTCTCGGGCAGTCGGCGACACCGGAGTCGCTCGCCAATCTGCGCGAGCAGCTCGGCCTCAATGATCCCGCTTACATCCGTTATTTTCGTTGGCTCGGCGGCATCCTGACCGGTGATCTCGGCACGGCTATGTCGAGCGGTCAGGATATCGCAACCTCGATCAAGGGAAGGCTGTGGAACACGCTGTTCCTCGCCTTCTGGGCGGCGATCGTCGCGGTGCCGCTGGCGATCATCCTCGGCCTGATCGCGGTGCGCTACCGCAATGGCTGGGTCGACAAGCTGATCTCCGGGTTAGCGCTCGCCTCGACCTCGTTTCCGGAATTCTTCATCGGCTATGTGCTCGTCTTTTTCTTCGCGGTGCAACATCAATGGTTTCCCGCCATTTCCACGGTCTATGACGGGATGCCTTTCGGCGAACGCATTCAGGCCATAGCACTGCCGGCGGCAGCGCTGACCCTGGTGGTGCTCGCGCATATGATGCGCATGACGCGCGCTGCGATCCTCAATGTGATGCAGTCCGCCTATGTCGAGACCGCCGAACTCAAGGGGCTTTCGGCCTTCGCGGTCATCCGCAGGCATGCCTTCCCCAATGCCATCGCGCCGATCATCAACGTCGTGATGCTCAATCTCGCTTACCTGATCGTCGGCGTCGTCGTGGTCGAAGTTATCTTTGTCTATCCAGGCATGGGCCAATACCTCGTCGACCACGTCACCAAGCGTGACGTGCCGGTGGTGCAGGCGGTCGGGCTGATCTTCGCCGCCGTCTACATCAGCCTGAACATCATCGCGGACATAGCGGCGATCGTCGCCAATCCGCGCCTCAGACATCCGAAATGAGGGGGGCGGATATGCTCGTCATCAAACGCATCCCTATCCCGGCATTGGTCGGCATCGTGCTGACAGCGCTGTTCGTGCTGGCGGCGATCTTTGCGCCGTGGATCGCGCCGCACGGCAATGCCGAGATCGTCAGCGACGTCCCTTGGGAACCGATGTCGGCGGCGCATTGGCTGGGCACCGACAATCTCGGCCGCGATCTGTTGTCGCGCATGATCTACGGCGCCCGCATCACCCTGTTCATCGCGGTGCTGGCGACCGCGCTGTCCTTCTCGCTCGGCGCCATCCTCGGCTTTTCGGCTGCGGTTTTCGGCGGCTGGTTCGACACGCTTCTGTCGCGTCTCGTCGACCTCCTGATGTCAATCCCGACGCTGATCATGGCCCTTGTGGTGCTGTCGGTGCTGCCATCCAATCTGGTGACGCTGATCCTGGTCATGGGCGTTCTCGACTCGACCCGCGTCTACCGCCTGTCGAGGGCGGTCGCCGTCGATATCAACGTCATGGACTATGTCGAGGCGGCCAAATTGCGCGGCGAAGGCAGCGGCTGGATCATCTTCCGGGAAATCCTGCCCAATGCGCTGTCGCCGCTGGTTTCGGAACTCGGCCTGCGCTTCATCTATGCCGTACTGTTCCTGTCGACGCTGTCCTTCCTCGGGCTTGGCGTGCAGCCGCCGGACGCCGATTGGGGCGGCATGGTCAAGGAAAACAAGGATGGCATCGTCTTCGGCATAGGCGCCGCCCTCATTCCGGCGGCGGCGATCGCAGCGCTGGCGATTTCCGTCAATCTCGTCGCCGACTGGGTGCTCAACCGCACGACAAGCCTGAAGGGAGGACGCGGGTAATGGCTGACAAGCAACCGAAGCCCGGGCAACCGAAGCCCGGGCAACCAAAGTCCGGCGTGCTGCTCGACATACGCAATCTGCGCATCGAGGCCACGGTATATCCGCCTGGTGAGGCGCCGAAGAACATCGTGCTGGTGCACGATGTCTCGCTGACGCTCGAAAAGGGCAAGGTGCTCGGATTGATCGGCGAGTCCGGCGCCGGCAAATCGACCATCGGCCTGTCGTCGATGGGCTACGGCCGCGGCGGCGTGCGCATCACCGGCGGCGAGGTCATCCTCAATGGCCGCGACATCCTGAAGGGCGGCAACGAAGGGTTTCGCAAATTGCGCGGCCGCGAGGTCTGCTATGTCGCGCAATCGGCGGCAGCCGCCTTCAATCCGGCGCACAGGCTGATGGACCAGGTGGTCGAGGCAGCACTCCTGCACGGCACGGCGACGCGGGCCGAAGCCGAAAAGCGCGCCGTGGCGCTGTTCAAGAAGCTCAGCCTGCCGAACCCCGAAAGCATCGGCGAGCGCTTCCCCCACCAAGTCTCGGGCGGTCAGCTGCAGCGCGTCATGACGGCAATGGCGCTATGCTCGGAACCCGACCTGATCGTCTTCGACGAGCCGACCACGGCGCTTGACGTGACCACGCAGATCGATGTTCTGGCGGCGATCAAGGATGCCATCCGCGACACGCATGTCGCGGCGCTCTACATCACTCACGATCTTGCCGTCGTCGCCCAGGTCTCGGACGAGATCATGGTGCTGCGCCACGGCCGGCTGGTCGAATGGGGCGGCACCCGCCAGATCATCAAGGAGCCGCGCCAGGAATACACCAACGCGCTGGTTTCGGTGCATGAGATCGAACACCAGGAGCAGAAGCCCGGCACGAGCCCGTTCCTGTCGGTCAAGAACATCACCGCCGCCTATGGCCGCAGTCACATCAAGGTGCTGAAGAACGTCTCGGTCGATATTTTCGCCGGCCAGACGCTGGCGGTGGTCGGCGAGTCCGGCTCCGGCAAATCGACACTGGCGCGCGCCATCACCGGCCTCTTGCCGCCCGAACAAGGCACCGTCACCTTCGACGGACGGCCGCTCGCCAACCGGCTTGTCGACCGGCCGAAAGAGGATCTTCGCCAACTGCAGATGATCTACCAGATGGCCGACGTGGCGATGAACCCGCGCCAGACGGTCGGCACCATCATCGGCCGGCCGCTGGAATTCTATTTTGGGATGCGCGGGCGCGAGCGCGACAAACGCGTCGCCGAACTGCTCGACAAGATCGAAATGGGTAAAGGCTATGTCGACCGCTATCCGGCCGAGCTTTCGGGCGGCCAGAAGCAGCGCGTCTGCATCGCCCGTTCGCTCGCCGCCAAGCCGAAGCTGATCATCTGCGACGAGGTGACATCGGCGCTCGATCCGCTGGTCGCCCACGGCATACTGGAGCTGCTGCTCGAGCTGCAGAAAGAGGAAAACGTCGCTTATCTGTTCATCACCCATGATCTCGCAACAGTGAAGTCGATCGCCGATTCGATCGCCGTGATGTATCGCGGCGAAGTGGTGCGCTACGGGGCCAAGAGCAAGGTGCTGACGCCGCCCTTCGATGCCTACACCGATCTTTTGCTATCGTCGGTGCCCGAAATGGAGATCGGCTGGCTGGAAAAGGCGATCAAGGGACGGCGCATGGCCAGCGCGGGGAACTAGCGGGCCGCACTTTGCGCCCGACGATCCTGTCCGGGCGTGGATTGAACGGCAGGCCGGCCCTGACTTGTCCGATTAAGCCGCATGGAGGCGCCCTTGGCGCTCAACACAAAACTATTGCTCATCATCCTCGACGGCGTGCCTTACCGGAACTGGCGTCGGCTGATGGGCAATCTCGAAGGCTGGGTGCAATCAGGCGAAGCCCGCGTATGGAAAATGCGCTCCGTGCTGCCGTCGACCTCGGCATCCTGCTATGCCTCGATCCACACCGGCGTGCCGCCGCAAATGCACGGTATCCTGTCGAACGAGAACCGGTTTCGCGTCGAACAGCCGGACATCTTTTCCGAAGTCAGCAGGGCCGGCGGCAAGACCGGTGCGGTCACCCACTCCTACTGGTCCGAATTCTTCCGGGCCTATCCGTTCGATCTGGTCGAGGACATGGAGTTCGACCAGCCGGGCAGGCCGATCAGCCATGGCCGGTTTCACACCATGACCGGCTACAATGCCAGGAACCAGATGACACCGAGCGACGTCGACCTGTTCGCGACGTTGACCATGCTGACCGGGCGCTACGGCATCGACTACGGCATCCTGCACAGCTGTACTCTGGACTCGATGGGCCACCGCTTCGGCCATGACTGCCACGAGATGGATCATGCCGTCTATGCAATGGACGCCATGCTCGCCGGCTTCCTGCCGCGCTGGCGGGAAGCCGGCTACGAGGTGATCGTCACCGCCGATCATGGCCAGACCGATCGCGGCCATCATGGCGGCCACGACGAGGAGATGCAGGATTTCGCACTTTACTACTTCGGATCCGGCGAGGGTCCGGAAGCCAGTACGCTGCTCGATCAGTTGCAGCTCGCGCCGACGGTGCTTGCGCGCCTCGGCGTGCCGGTGCCGGCGACGATGAAGGCAAAGCCGTTCCTGAGTTGAGCGCGCGCCCTCTTCTCCCTCTGGCAACGCTCCCGCTCTTCAGTTAGCCTCCGCATATATACGGGCGGATGCGGTGAACCTTTTTGGGCCGATCAGCGACAGAGCAGGCAGGAGCCAGGCGGCTCGACCGGCGATGACGGCCGCGGAGACCGATCGCGCGCTTGTCGAGCGGGTCGCGAAAGGCGACCGTGCCGCCGTGCGGCTCCTGTTCATGCGCCACCACGCGCGGGTCTACCGCTTCGTGGCACGCCAGACGGGATCGGAACAGATGGCCGACGATATCGCGAACGAGGTGTTCCTCGAACTCTGGCGGCAGGCACCGGCCTTCGAGGGGCGCTCGGAGGTCTCGACATGGCTGCTCGGCATTGCCCGCTTCAAGGCGCTGTCCCTGCTGCGCAAGAAGAAGGAAGACTGGATCGACGACGATGACGCGGCCCAGGTCGCCGACGGCGCCGACACGCCTGAAGTCGTGACGATGAAGGAAGACAAGGCCGCCGCCTTGCGACGCTTTATCGATGCCATGCCGGAAGAGCACCGCACGGTGATCGACCTTGCCTATTATCACGGGCAATCGGTGAGCGAGATCGGCGTGGTACTCGGCATCCCGGTCGCAACGGTCAAGACCAGGATGTTCTACGCCCGCAAGAAACTCGGCGAAGCCCTCAAGGCCGCCGGTTACGACAGGGGGTGGCCATGAGCGCCGCTGAAAAGATGTCACGCCGCGACGAAATGGAAATGCTGCTGCCGTTTTATCTGAACGGCTCGCTGGAGGGCACCGAGCTCGAAGCCATCGAGGAATGGCTGGCGAGCGATCCGGCGGCGATGGCCGCACTAGGCGAGGCCGAGGCCGAATTCTCCGGCACCGCTGCCGCAAACGAGGCAATCCGCCCGCCGGCCGATGCGCTCAGCCGCTTTGCCAAGGCGCTCGACGCCGAGGCCGGCCCGTCCCGCGCGCCGGCGGCATCGTCCTGGCTGGCGCAGGCCTGGAGCCGCTTCATGGCGGTGCCCGCCGGCGTCGCCTGGGCCGCGGCCGCGGTGCTGCTGGCCCTGGTCGTCGCGCAATCCTTTGTGCAGACCGGCAACAGAGATGGCGATTTCGAGATTGCCGGATCGGAGGACGATCTGGCCAAAATGCCGTTTGCCCTTGTGAAGTTCAAGCCGGATGCGAAGCTGTCCGACATCATCGCTTTTCTCGACCAGAACCAGTTGAAGATCGCCGGCGGGCCGACCGCCGACGGCGTCTTCCGCGTCGGCGTCCCGGCCGAGACCGCTGCCGACTATCAGAAGCTGCTTGGCCTTATCGCCGCCCAGCCTTTCACCGAAGCTGCCCTGGAGGGAAGGAAACCGGCTGATGGCGGCTGAGGCGGTCATTCGATTGACGGCGGCGATGACAATCTTCGCCGCGTCCGCAATGGCGCAGACCAATGACCCGAACCTCACCCAGGCTGAGATCGACTGCCTGAACCGGGGAAGTGCTGCCAACGCCGACTGCGCCAAGGATGGCGGCGGCGTGAAGGATGGCGGCAAAGCGCCGGCTCATGGAACGACGGGCGCGGTGTTTCTTCCGGGCTTGATTGTCGACCTGTTCCCCAATCCTGCCGTAGTCACCGAGGCGCCGCTACCTCCTGGCAATACTGCAACCCCACCCGCCGTCGCGCCGGCAATACAGGCTGCGGTGCCGGGCGGTGCGGTGGTTGCGCCGACCGATCTTGTGGCAACCGAGCCGCCGCGCGCCGTGACCGGCGATTTCGTGCCCGACGAGGTGCTGGTCACCGTCAATGGCGATGCCGGCGCGGTCCAGCAGATCGCGGCCTCGTTCGGCCTCGAGATACGCTCGCAGCGGCAGTCGCGGCTGCTCGGCAACACGCTGGTGCGCTTCGGCATTCCCGATGGCCGCCCGGTCGGCGTCGTGCTGGCGCAGCTCGCCGCCGACGGCCGCACTTTGCGGCGTGAGGCCAACCATGTCTACTCGCTGCAGCAGGCGGCCAGCATCG
This sequence comes from Mesorhizobium sp. M0437, assembly GCF_040321335.1. Lineage (NCBI taxonomy): Bacteria > Pseudomonadati > Pseudomonadota > Alphaproteobacteria > Hyphomicrobiales > Phyllobacteriaceae > Mesorhizobium > Mesorhizobium sp. M0437. The sequence continues at coordinate 21,797 of NZ_JAMYRK010000001.1, read as the reverse complement.
CCAATTATGCGTTCGAGCGCATCGCGCTCGATGCCGACAAAGCCAGCGGCGAGAATGTGCGCGTCGGCGTCATCGACACCGGCATCGACGACGGCAATCCGGCGCTCTCCGGCGTCATCGCCGGGCAGTTCGATGCCATGCCCGACGTGCCGATCAAGGCGCGCGACCACGGCACTTCGGTCGATGGACTGATCGCCGGCACCGGCGCGTTCAAAGGCATGGCGCCGGGCGCCAGGATCTATCATGCCCGCGCCTTCGAGGGCGGCAAGTCGACCATGGACGTCATCCTTTCGGCGCTTGACTGGGCGGCGGAGCAGGATGTCCGCATCATCAATATGAGCTTCGTCGGCCCGAAGAACGACCTGCTCGGCATCGCCTGCCGCAATGCGCGTGCGCTTGGCATCGTGCTGGTTGCGGCCGCCGGCAATAACGGACCGAAGGCGCCCTATGGTTATCCGGCCGCCTTCGACGGCGTGATCGCGGTGACGGCCACCGATGCCAAGGACGGGCTGATGCCGCAGGCCAATCGCGGCGCCTATGTCTTCATCTCCGCTCCCGGCGTTGAGATGGTGGCGCCGAGCGGCGCCGGCTCGGACGTGGTGACCGGGACGTCCTTCGCCGCGGCGATCGTGACCGGCGCCGTCGCCAATCTGTTGCATGCCGCGCCCGACCGCTCCGCCGACTGGGTCGAGAAAGCACTTGCCGCCACGGCAAAGGATCTCGGCGCGAAGGGGCGGGACAATGACTTCGGCTACGGGCTTCTGAACACTAAGGCGGCCGAGGCGGCGAATGAATAGCCCGCTCAGGACGCGTTTTGCTGAGGACGTAGGAGAAAATAGAATGCGGCGACGTGCGTTATCATCAGCAGCGGTACGTAGATGATCGGGATCGCGTAGGTGGCGCCCAGTTCGCCTGCGCGTGCAGGAAGGCCGATCTGAATGGCGTGGTAATAGTCGACGATGAGGTCGACCGTCCCTGCGACGTTGAAGGCGACGACCAACGGCCAGAAGAGCGGGCGTATCCTCACCGTGAGCAGCGCCAGCATGGCCAGCACGCCGGTCGCGAAATCGCCGTAGGCGGCGAATACGGCGAAATCGGCGGGCAGATTGGGGCTTACGACGCCTGGAACGATGAAGACGAGCCCGAAGAATCGGAAGCTGTGCAGCGTAGCGATAGCGCGTTGCGCCGCGACCCGGTCCATCGACCTGAGCCACGGCAAACCGTACGCGCCGAAGCAAAGCAGCCACGCGACATAGCCGAGAACAAGATGGGTTTGGAACACCATTTCCGTGGACATTTGGCCTACTCTCAACAGTTGATGCTCGCGGCTTTAAGCCCGCTACCGCAATTCGACTATCCGGTGTAATCACAACAACCTATGAAGCAGAACTACACAGTCCGACATGGTGCGCTGGAGGGCGTCGAGGCGTTCCTGGCCGTCGCCAGGCGGCGTAACTTCCGCCGTGCCGCCGCCGATCTCGGCGTGACGCCATCGGCCGTGAGCCAAGCGGTGCGCGCGCTGGAAGCTCGCCTGGGCACGGCGTTGTTCGTCCGCACGACGCGGAGCGTTGGTTTAACCGAACCTGGCCAGCGGTTCCTCGACCGTGCCGGCCCGGCATTCGAGGAGCTCGTAGCGGCCGGCGAGGCTGCCCGCGATATCGGCCAGCGGCCGACCGGTCTGCTGCGCCTGTCTGTGCCTCGCGCTATCGTGCCGCTGATGTTGGAGCCGGTGCTCGCGTCGTTCTGCCAAGCCTATCCTGAGATCGAACTGGAGATCGCCGTGAGCGACCAGATGGTCGATCTCGCGACCGGCGGGTTCGACGCCGGCATCCGCCTCGGGCAACTCATCGCCGCCGACATGGTCGCGGTGCGGCTGACCCCGCCGTTCTCGTTCGTAGTCGTCGGCAGCCCTGACTATTTTGAGCGCTACGGCCGTCCCGAGCGTGTCGACGACTTGCGCCACCACGCCTGCTTACGCTTGCGCCGCTCGAATGGCGCCATCGCACCCTGGTCGTTCATCGATGGTAACGGTGCAATCGAAGCGATCGTCTCAGGCCCGCTGATTGCGCACGACTATTCGACATTGGTCGGGGCCGCGATGCGGGGCGTCGGGTTGGCGCAGACGCCGCGACCACTCGCCGAAGGTCCGATAGCCGAAGGAAAACTCCAGTCGGTGCTCGACGGCGTCGCCACGACGACGCCGGGTGTCTTCCTTTATCATCCCGGCAAGCGCCAAGTCCTGCCGAAGCTGCGCGCCTTCATCGATCACCTCAAATCCGCGGCCTGAGACCAGGACGCACCCGCTGGTGCTGGCCAACAGCCGCCAAGAGTCGACCTCGGCCGTTCAGAGTGATTGCCTCTAGGCCGGCGCGCCGGCGACCGATCCCCTGACCACCAGGTCGACCGGCCAGACTTCGCCGCGAGCGCCCTCCTCCAGGCCGGAAATCCGCGCCGCCAGCCGTTCGGCGATGCGCGCGCCGGCGAGGCGGATCGACGAACGCGTCGTCGACAATGGCACCGAAAAATTTTCCGGCTTCAGCCAGGGAAAGACGTCGTCATGGGCGATCAGCGACAGGTCGCCCGGAATGGTCAGGCCGAGATCGCGCACCGCGCGCACCACGCCGAGCGCCATGATCAGGCTGGAGCAGGCGATCGCCGTCGGCGCGTCGCTTTGTTCCAGCAAGCGCCGGGCGGCGCGATAGCCGTTCTCCTCGGTCATGGTCAGCGAACAGACATGCTGATCACGAAGCACCAGGCCGCTCGCCGCAAGCGCGCGGCGCACGCCGCGCTCGCGATGAATGGCGAAGGTCTCGCGATCGTCGCCGTTGATCAGCGCCAGACGCCTGTGACCGAGCTGAACGAGTAGCCGTGCCGCCTCGTGGAAGGCGCCCTCATTGTCGATGTCGGTGAACGGATAGTCGAAATCGAAGCCTTCGCTGCGGCCATGGACGATGAAGGGAATGCCGAGCGTGTTGACGAGTGCCACCCGCCGGTCGGCCGGCCTCGGCGACGAGATATAGACCGCGTCGACCTGCCGGTTGGCGACAATGCGGCGGTAGGTCGTCTCCTGGTCGTCGGCATCGGCCGGTGACAGCACCAGGTCGAGCTCGTGCGAACGCGCATAGTCGCCGAGGCCGGACAGGAACTCGACGAAATGCGGGTCGATGTCGACGGTCGTTCCCGTCGGCAGCACATAGCCGATCATGCCGGTCTTGCCGGTCGCCAGCCGGCGGGCGCTCGGATTGGGGCGATAGCCGTGACGCTTGGCGGCATCGACCACCCGCCGGCGCGTTTCCTCGTTGACTTCCGGGTAGCCGTTCAATGCGCGGCTCACCGTAGTCTGCGAAAGCGCCAGCATGTGGGAGAGCTGCTTGAGGTTCACCGGAGGCCTCCAACCTCAAAGCGCTTTTAATCTGAATCGAGCTAGCCGCTACGAACCGCGTTGCCGAGCGCACTGACCATACGCACGGTTCGGACCGGTTTGAAGCCGAATTTGCTGCTGCACCGCCAGAAAACTGTGCTGCAGCGCACTTTCGCCGGCACCCGGCCGCAGAAATTAAATCGATTAATCTGGCTTTCTCTTGACTCCGGACCAATTCAGTGGCGTGATCAAAATCACCAAAGCGCTTTGGAAGACTCTACGAAAGGTTGCAGTTCCTTTCCGACTGAGTCACAGTCCTGCAGCGCCGGCGGACGGAATGGAGGTTTCGTTCGGTGTTTGTCACCACTGGGAGGGAATACCGATGAAGAAAATGCTTCTGCTGGGCGCTGCGTTTGCCACGCTTGCGCTCGCCATGCCGGCGCAAGCCGAACTGAAGTTCAAGCCGGGCGAAGATCCCCGTTTCAACTGGGCGAACTACGAAGATCTCAAGAAAGTCGACCTCAAGGGCGAGACGCTGACGATCTTCGGGCCGTGGCGCGGCGAGGACGAAGGGCTTATCCGCACCGTCCTCGATTACTTCTCCGAAGCCACCGGCGCCGAGATCAAGTACTCCTCGTCGGAGAATTACGAGCAGCAGATCGTCATCGACACGCAGGCCGGCAGCCCGCCCAACATTGCCGTGCTGCCGCAGCCGGGCCTGATCCAGGATCTGGCATCGAAGGGCCTTTTGACGCCGCTCGGCGACGATACGGCCAACTGGGTCAAGGACAATTACGGCGCCGGCCAATCCTGGGTCGACCTCGGCACCTTCAAGGACAAGGACGGCAAGCCCGGCTTCTTCGCCTTCCCATACAAGGCCGACGTGAAGTCGCTGGTCTGGTACTCGCCGGACAATTTCGAGGAAGCCGGCTACAAGGTGCCGAAGACGCAGGAAGAGCTTGCCGAGCTCGAAAAGAAGATCATCGCCGACGGCGGCACGCCATGGTGCATCGGGCTTGGTTCGGGCGGCGCCACCGGCTGGCCGGCGACCGACTGGGTCGAAGACATCATGCTGCGCACCCAGACGCCCGAGACCTACGACAAATGGGTGAAGAACGAAATTCCGTTCAACGATCCGGCAGTGGTCAACGCCATCGACATTTTCGGCAAGATCGCCACCGACGACAAGATGGTCGAGGGCGGCGCCAAGGCGGTTGCGGCGACCGATTTCCGTGACAGCCCGAAGGGCCTCTTCTCGGTGCCGCCAAAATGTTATCTGCACCATCAGGCATCGTTCATCCCGACCTTCTTCCCGCAAGGCACCAAGATCGGCGAGGATGCCGACTTCTTCTACTTCCCGCCTTACGCTTCCAAGCCCGAGCTCGGCACTCCGGTGCTCGGCGCCGGCACGCTCGCCATGATCACCAAAGACAGCAAGAGTGCCCGCGCGTTCATCGAATTCCTGAAGCTGCCGCTCGCTCATGAGATCTGGATGGCACAGGGCGGCTTCGTGACGCCGTTCAAGTCGGTCAACAAGGACGCCTATGCCAGCGACGCGCTGAAGAAGCAGGGCGAGATCCTGGCCAACGCCTCGACCTTCCGCTTCGACGGGTCCGACCTGATGCCGGGCAAGATCGGCGCCGGTGCGTTCTGGACCGGCATGATCGACCTGGTCGGCGGCAAGTCCGCCCAGGACGTCGCCACCGACATCCAGAAAAGCTGGGACGCGATCAAGTAAGCGGCCGGCTTGAGTTCCAAATGTGATGTGGTCCGGGCCTCAAACGGCCCGGACCTTATCCGGTGCTTGGCGTCGCGTCGATTGTCGTGAGCACAACGCATTCCGGCATGACGCGCGCCCAGTGACCTGCTTTCCGGCTGGTCGCGCTCCAGACAACTGAATCGGCGCATGATCCCGTCGCCAAAGCCATTCTCGACTGGCGGATCCGTGCGCAGGGGGAGGGACCCATGGCGGCTCAGATTTTCTCGGCGATATTCGTCATCATCATCGGCGTGGGCGGCTGCGTCGCCTATTTCTGGGGCGCCAACAAGGCACTCGACACGATCTTTCCGGCACGCGGCGTTTCCGGCAAGGCGGCGATCAACAATCTGCGCCGGCAGGGGGTGATCCGACCCTGGCTGTTCGTCGGCCCGGCGATGATCATCCTCACGATCTACCTGATCTACCCGGTAGTGGAGACGCTGAGGCTGTCGTTCCTCGATCGCGGCGGCGCCCATTTCGTCGGCTTGGCCAACTATCAATGGGCGTTCGGCGACCGCGAGTTCCGCAACTCGATCCTCAACAACATCATCTGGCTGGCGGTGGTGCCGGCCGCCTGCACCTTCCTCGGGCTGATCATCGCCGTGCTCACCGACAAGATCTGGTGGGGCACCATCGCAAAAAGCCTGATCTTCCTGCCGCTCGCCATCTCGTTCGTCGGCGCCAGCGTCATCTGGAAATTCATCTACGAATATCGCGGCGAGGGCCAGACGCAGATCGGCCTGCTCAATGCCATCATCCAGTATTTCGGCGGCCAGCCGCAGGTCTGGATCTCGCTGCCGTTCTGGAACAACTTCTTCCTGATGGTCATCCTGATCTGGATCCAGACCGGCTTTGCCATGGTCATCCTGTCGTCGGCCTTGCGCGGCATTCCGGAAGAGACGCTGGAAGCCGCCGTCATCGACGGCGCCAACCCTTTCCAGATCTTCTGGAAGATCATGGTGCCGCAGATCTGGGGCACCATCGCCGTCGTCTGGACCACCATCACCATCCTGGTGCTGAAGGTTTTCGACATCGTGCTGACCATGACCAACGGCCAGTGGAACAGCCAGGTGCTGGCCAATCTGATGTTCGACTGGATGTTCCGCGGCGGCGGCGATTTTGGCCGCGGCGCCACCATCGCCATCATCATCATGATAGCGGTCATTCCGATCATGGTCTGGAACATCCGCCAGGCAAACAAAGAGACGGAAGGGCATTGAGATGGCCGTGGCGACCGGAAAGTCCTTTGTCAGCCGTTTCGGCGTCCATATCGCCGTCTTCATCTTCGTTGCGATCTGGACGATCCCGACGCTCGGCATTCTGGTCTCGTCGCTGCGCGACAAGGACCAGATCATCGCTTCGGGCTGGTGGAACTCGTTCACCAGTTCCAGCCAGACGGAGGCCGGACGGCTGCCGCCCGCCTCGGCGCAAGTCGAGAAGGACGGCAAGTTCATCCTGCAAGGCAATATTTTCGGCGACGGTCCGGCCCGCAACATCAGCGCCTTCGGCGTCAAGTCGGCAGCGCCGACGCAATATCCCGCCGGCACGACAGCCGATCTCGGCGACGGCGTGACCCTGCAGCTCAATGCCGACGGCAGTTTCGTCATGACCTCGCCGAAGGCTTTCGAAGGCGAGCGCGGCCAGCGCGTCTATTACGCCTCGTCGGCGCCGCCGAAATTCACCACCGACAATTACGACACGGTGCTGTTTTCGGAGGGCATCGGCCGCTCCTTCATGAACTCGCTGACCGTCACCATTCCGGCGACCGTCATCCCGATCCTGATCGCCGCGTTCGCCGCTTACGCGCTGGCCTGGATGCGCTTTCCCGGCCGGGCGCTGCTCATCGCCGTCATCATCGGCCTCCTGGTCGTGCCGCTGCAGATGTCGCTGATCCCGCTATTGAAGCTCTATAACGGCGTCGGCAGCTTCTTCGGCGTGCCGTCGAAGACCTATCTCGGCATCTGGCTGGCGCATACCGGCTTCGGCCTGCCTTTCGCCATCTATCTGTTGAGGAGCTATATCGCCGGCCTGCCACGCGAGATCATGGAGTCGGCACGCATCGACGGGGCCAGCGATTTCGAAATCTTCGTCAAGATCGTGCTGCCATTGTCGTTCCCGGTGCTGGCCTCGTTCGCCATCTTCCAGTTTCTCTGGGTGTGGAACGATCTGCTGGTGGCGATGGTTTTCCTCGGTACCGAGGGCGACCAGATCGTACTGACCGCCAAGCTCAATGCATTGCTCGGCTCGCGCGGCGGCGACTGGGAGATCCTGACGACATCGGCCTTCGTCACCATCATCGTGCCGCTGATCGTGTTCTTCTCGCTGCAGCGCTATTTCGTCCGCGGGCTGCTTGCCGGCTCGGTGAAAGGAGGTTGAGATCATGCAATCCGCTTTGAAGGCGACCCCGAAGCCAGATCTCGCTATCGATCGCGACTGGTGGCGAGGTGCCGTGATCTACCAGATCTACCCGCGCAGCTATCAGGATTCGAACGGCGACGGCATCGGCGATCTCAGGGGCATGATCGGCCGGCTGGCCTACATCGCCTTGCTCGGCGTCGACGCCATCTGGATCTCGCCGTTCTTCAAATCGCCGATGAAGGATTTTGGCTACGACGTGTCGGATTATTGCGACGTCGATCCGATGTTCGGCACGCTGGCCGACTTCGACGCACTGACCGCAGAGGCGCACCGGCTTGGCCTCAAGGTGATGATCGACGAGGTGCTCTCGCACACCGCCGACATCCATCCGTGGTTCAAGGAAAGCCGGTCGAGCCGCAGCAATCCAAAAGCCGACTGGTATGTCTGGGCGGATGCCAAGCCGGACGGCACGCCGCCCAACAACTGGCTGTCGATCTTCGGCGGCTCGGCCTGGCAGTGGGACACCAGCCGCCAGCAATATTATCTGCATAATTTCCTGGCCGAGCAGCCTGACCTCAACTTCCACAGCCGCGCGGTCCAGGACGCGCTGCTCGACGTCACCCGCTTCTGGCTGGAGCGCGGCGTCGACGGTTTTCGCCTCGATACCATCAATTTCTACTTCCACAGCCAGGGCCTGGAAGACAATCCGCCGCTGCCGCCCGAGCAGCGCAACGACCAGACGGCGCCGACCGTCAACCCCTACAACTACCAGGACCATCTCTACGACAAGAGCCGGCCTGAAAACCTCGGCTTCCTCGAACGCTTCCGCGCCTTGCTCGACGAATACCCGGCGACGGCCGCGGTTGGCGAGGTCGGCGACTCGCAGCGTGGGCTGGAAGTGGTGGCGGCCTATACGGCCGGCGGCAAGCGCGTGCATATGTGTTACTCCTTCGACTTCCTGGCGCCGGAGAAGATCAGCGCGGCAAAGGTACGCTCGGTGCTGGAAACCTTCGGCAAGGTGGCCAGCGACGGCTGGTCGTGCTGGGCCTTCTCCAACCATGACGTGATGCGCCCTGCCTCGCGCTGGGCAGCCGGCGAGCCCGACCCGACCGCCTACCTCAAGGTCATCTCGGCGCTGCTGATGTCGTTGCGCGGCTCGGTCTGCATCTATCAGGGCGAGGAGCTCGGGCTCAGCGAGGCCGAGCTCAGCTTCGAGGATCTGCAGGACCCATACGGCATCCGCTTCTGGCCTGAATTCAAGGGACGCGACGGCTGCCGTACGCCGATGGTTTGGGACGGCGCTGCCCGCAATGGCGGCTTCTCGACGGCAAAGCCCTGGCTGCCGGTGCCCAGCAAGCACCTTGCGCAAGCCGTCAATGTGCAGCAAGGCGACGACGGCTCGCTGCTCGAGCACTACCGGCGCTTCCTGGCTTTCCGCCGCGCCCATCCGGCACTGGCCAAGGGTGATATCGAGTTCATCGAAAGCGAGGGCGACACCGTCGCCTTCACGCGCCGTGAAGGCAACGAGCAGATCGTCTGCGCCTTCAATCTCGGAGCAAAGCCGGCCGAAGTCGATCTTGGCGGCCGCTCATTGCAGCCCTTGCCGGGACACGGGTTTTCGGGACAGACTGGCGCCGGCACGATCCGCCTCGGCGGCTACGGCGCCTGGTTCGGGCGTATCGACTGAATTCAAGGAAGAACTGGAGGGTACCATGGCCGATGTCACGCTAAGGCAAGTGAGGAAATCATATGGCAATCTCAACATTCTGCACGGCGTCGACCTCGACATAAAGTCGGGCGAATTCATCGTCTTCGTCGGTCCCTCTGGTTGCGGCAAGTCGACCTTGCTGCGCTGCATCGCCGGGCTGGAGGAGATCACCTCGGGCGAGCTCAAGATCGACGGCGAGATCGTCAACGACGTGCCGCCGTCAAAGCGCGGCATCGCCATGGTGTTCCAGTCCTATGCGCTTTATCCGCACATGACCGTCTACGACAACATGGCCTTCTCGATGAAGATCGGCAAGGAAAGCAAGGCCGAGATCGACAAGCGGGTGCGCCAGGCGGCCGAGATCCTGCAGCTGACCAAATATCTCGACCGCCTGCCCAAGGCGATGTCGGGCGGCCAGCGCCAGCGCGTCGCCATCGGTCGCGCCATCGTGCGCAATCCCAAGGTTTTTCTGTTCGACGAACCGCTATCCAACCTCGACGCGGCGCTGCGCGTCGCCACCCGCATCGAGATCGCCAAGCTCAAGGAGTCGATGCCGGCCACGACGATGATCTACGTCACCCACGACCAGGTCGAGGCGATGACGCTGGCCGACCGCATCGTCGTGCTGAAGGAAGGCCATATCGAACAGGTCGGCACGCCGATGGAGCTCTACAAGCGGCCCGGCAATCTGTTCGTCGCCCAGTTCATCGGCTCGCCGGCGATGAACATCCTGCCGGCGACGATCGACAAGACCGGCAACCCGACGGTCGTCAGCCATGTCGGCGGCCGCAAGGCAACGGTGCCGATCGCAACGCCTGCGTCGGCGAAAGGCGCAGCGGTGAGCTTCGGGGTGAGGCCGGAGGATCTGATGATTGCCACCGGCGCCGACTATTTGTTCGAAGGGACGGTCGATTACGTCGAGCAGCTCGGCGAGGTCCAGCTCGTCTATGTCGACATCGGCCGCGCCGACCTGCCGCTGGTGACCAAGCTGCCGGGCAATGTCGAGATCAAGCGCGGAGCGACACTGCGGCTGACGGCGGACGCCGGAGACCTGCATATTTTCGACGCGGACGGGCGCTCTTTCGCGCTCCATGAAGCAGAAGCAAAGGCGGCTTGAAGCAGGCGTTCTTCCGCCATGCAAGAGACAAGTGCGGCGGGCATGGTCCGCCGCTCTTGTCTGGAATTCCAGTTCGGCCGTTAGAGCGGTTCATCGTTTCACGGAACGCCGAACCGCTCTATCTCCTTGTTTTGACGCAATTCCCAAGGGAAAGCGCTACACGCTTTTCCCGGGAAAACCGTTTCACACTTTTCCTGGAATTGCTCTAGTTGTTGCCGAAGAGGTTGCGGTCGGCGCCCTGAGGCGCGGACTTGGGCACATCGCCAGACGAATTCAGCAGCTTGTAGATCGGCGAGTTGCTGTCACGTACCGAATACGTCTGCGTGTTGTCGACGTTGACGGTCGACTGCTTGTTGATGTCGGTCCCGCCAACATTGTCGTTGCGGGCATAAGCGCTGCCGGCGGCAATCAAGAGCGCGGCGGCAGTAAGAACAATCTTTTTCATTTTGGGTCTCCTGGATTTTCGAAATCAAGCGGCGGGCATGCCGCCGCCTTGATGGTGGGATCGGCTGTTAGTTGTTGCCGAAGAGGTTACGGTCGGCGCCCTGGACAACCGGCTGCTTTTCAGCCTGGTCCGACGTCTTGACGGAAGCCGTGTAGGAGCTATCGACCGAGACAGCAGGCGGGTTGGCTCCGTTGGAACCAAAGTTGTCGCTGCCGGCGAAGGCGCTGCCGGTGATGGCCAAAACGGCGGCGGCAGCAAGAACGATCTTTTTCATCTTAATACTCCTGAATTTTTCAGATCCCCGGACGGCGGATATGCCCGCCGCCCTGATGCTGGGATCGGCTGTTAGTTGTTGCCGAAGAGGTTACGGTCGGCGCCCTGGACAGCCTGCTGGTCAGCATGAGCCGGCTTCTGAATGGAAGCCGTATACGAGCTGTCGACCGCAGCGGCAGGCTGGTTCGCACCCTTGGAACCAAAGTTGTCGCTGCCAGCGAAGGCGCTGCCGGTGATGGCCAAAACGGCGACGGCGGCAAGAGCGATCTTTTTCATTTTTTAGTACTCCAGTATCTTAGTTTTCCGTCCGTCTAGCGGCGTGCCTTGGGAGGAATTCGCGTCGTTCGGACAGCCCCGATGTGGGAAAGCCAATGGCCAGTTTCCAATCACGAAGTTTTTTGGTGTGGACCAAGAATCTACACCTTGAAATTGTGCCAGAGATTCCCTTCGCCACATTTTTATCATTTAATGTCAAGCAGATAGCCTATCGCCTCGGTCTGACTGCAAGGCGACTTGGGAGGCAGCGTTCACAGCGTCCTGCACGCATTGTCAACAGAAACGAACCGTTCGGTTCGATTTTTTAAACCGATAAAAGTCGCAGCCGAGGTTCTTTGTCGAATCGTTAACCATTTCGGCCGAATGCGGCGTCGGCGTTGCGGCTGCTTTTGGCCTGCCTTATGCCGCCCAACGAAGGCAGCAACCGGGCAAGCAGAACCGGGTCAGACCCCGTAACGTTCGGTGCGGATGAGTGCCGCAGGCACCCCGGCATCGATCAGTGCCTCGGCGGCGGCCGTCACGAATGCGTTCGAGCCGCAGACAAAGGCGAGCTTCGGCGGCGCCGGCAGCCTGGTCATGGCTTGCACCATCATCGCGGCGTCGACCCGCCGCGCATAATCCGCCGGACGGCGGGCCGGCTCGCGCGTCAGCGTCAGCACCAGGTCGAAGCCATCCCTGCGCTCGGCGAGGTCGATCAGTTCGTCGCGAAAGATCACCTCGTCCCAGACCCGCGCCGAAAACACCAGGGCGGCGGCGACCAGCGATCCCCGCATCGCCCGGTGACGGAGCATCGACATCAGCGGCACCACGCCCGACCCGCCGCCGACGAGCAGGAGCGGGCCGCCATCGCCGTCGGACCAGACGAAATGGCCGCCGAGCGGCCCGCGCAATTCGACCTCGTCGCCCACCGCCGCTATCTCGTGAAAGAACGGCGAGACCTCGCCGTCCTCGAGTTTTTCAATCGCCAGCTCGATGGTCTCGCCGGTCTCCGGCGCCGAGGCGATGGAGTAGGAGCGGCGCGCCTGATAGCCGTCCGGCGCCGTCAGCCTGACATCGACATGCTGTCCGGCACGATAGACGAAGGGCCGCGACGGCTGCAGGAAAAAGCTGGTGACGCGCGGCGTGCGCTTTTGGATGCGGGTGATGGTGACCGTCTGCCAGGGCGACTGCGCCGCCGGTGCGTCGCTCATGGATCGTTCGTGTAGCGCTGCTCGCGCCACGGATCGCCATAGATGTGATAGCCTCGCAACTCCCAGAAACCCGGCTCGTCACGCTCTGTGAACTGCAGCCCGTTCAGCCATTTGGCCGATTTCCAGAAATAGAGATGCGGAACGAGCAGCCGGGCCGGGCCGCCATGGTCGGGAGTGATCGGCTTGCCCTCGTAAAGCAGTGCCACCATCGCCTTGCCGCCGGTGAGATCCTTCGTCGGCACGTTGGTGGAATAGCCGTCGAAACCCAACGCCAGCGTGAAGGCGGTGGGCGGCTCGATGCCGGCGTCGGCAAGGATGTCGTCGACGAGCACGCCCTGCCACGCCGTGTCGAACTTGGTCCATGCGGTGACGCAATGGATGTCGCGCGTCATCTTGGTCAAGGGCAGCGCGTTGAACTCGGCCCAGTTCCACTTCTTGATCGGCCGCGGCCCGTGCTTAAGCGTGAACGACCAATCCTCGGTGCGGACATGCGGCGTCGGGCCGGCCGACAGGACCGGGAAACCTTGCTCGAGATATTGCCCCGGCGGGATACGTGCATCCGTATCCGTCGGCGGCTTTCGTCCGGAAGAGAAGCCTCGGGTAACCATCGAGAATATCCGTTTGCGCAAGGTCCAATCGAGCTTTGTCAGTTTTCTCGAAGACGCGAGCGCGGGCAACCGAAATCTTGGCTCCGGCCTGGCGGCAATGCTCTACATTGATCTTGGCAGCGCGGCGCCCGCTTCAGCCGCTGGCGAAGGGGACGGCGACGAACATCTGGGCGTCGCCGCGCTCGACAAGCAGCAGCACCGATTTCTTGCCGGATTTGGCAGCCTGCACAATCGCCTGATTTGCCTGCCTGGCGCTCCTCACCGGAGTCTGGTCGACGCCGACGATGATGTCGCCGGGCTGGATGCCGGAAGCCGACGCCGCCTTGTTCGGGTCGACGCGCTCGACCAGTGCGCCGTGCTGGTTTTCCGGCAGGTTCATTGCCTGGCGCACATCAGGAGTGACGTCCATCAGGCCGAGACCGAGCGCCGGTGCGCGAAGGCCCTGCCCCGTCGACGGCTGACCTGAATCGCCGGTCACCGATCCCGTCGCCGTGTCGTCTTCGTTGCGCCCGATCTCGACGGAGATCTGCAGGCTTTTCCCCTTGCGCCAGACATTGAGGGCTTCCCTCGTGCCAGGCGCAACGTCAGCGACGGCGCGCGACAGATCCCTCGGATCCTTTATGTCCTGGCCGGCGAAGCTGGTAATGACATCGCCGGTCTCGATGCCGGCCTTGGCGGCCGGCGATCCGTCGCTGACCTGCGCGACCAGCACGCCGGTAGGGTGATCGAGGCCGATGGCGCTCGCCACATCAGGCGTCACCGGCTGAATCTGGACGCCGAGATAGCCGTACTGGATGGAGCCGCCCTTCATCAGCTTGGCGACGACCTTTTGCGCCTGGTCCGAGGGGATGGCGAAGCCGACGCCGACGCTGCCGCCATTCGGCGAAAAGATCGCGGTGTTGATGCCGACGACATCGCCGTACACATCCGTCAGCGGGCCGCCGGAATTGCCCCGGTTGATCGGTGCGTCGATCTGGATGAAGTCGTCAAACGGGCCGCTGTGCAGATCGCGGCCGCGCGCCGAGACAATGCCGGCGGTGACCGTGGTGCCAAGGCCGAAAGGATTGCCGAAGGCGAGCACCTGGTCGCCCGGCATGAGCTTGTCCGAATCGCCCCATTTGACGGTCGGCAAGGCCTTGCCGGCGTTGACCTTGAGCACGGCAAGGTCGTTCTTCGTGTCATGGCCGATCAATTTGGCGGGAAGCTCGGTGCCGTCGTCGAGCATCACCTTGACCGACTGGGCGCCGTCGACGACGTGATTGTTGGTGACGATCATGCCGTCGGCACCGACGATGAAGCCTGAGCCGAGGGCCTCGGTGCGCGGCGCCTGTTCCGGCGGTGTCTTGGGGGCGGGCAGTCCCTGGTCACCGAAGAAACGGCGGAAATAGTCGTCGAAAGGCGAGTTGCCACCGAACTCGTTGCCACCGAATGGGGAGGCCTCGCTCGTGGTGTCCGACTGCGCCGATTTCATGAGGGTGGTGATCGTCACCACTGCCGGTTTGTCGGCCGCCACGACCGGAGCGAACGAGCCGCGGGGCGCCGTCATGCCGGTGACAGGTGGGGTCACTGTTGCCGCCAGGACATCATTCAGCCTGGGAGCGAAGGACAGGGCGAAGGGGCTGACGATCAGCGCGGCGCCCAGCAGAGCGGCGACGCGATGTCTGCGAAGGGTCTGGATTGGTGACATGGCCGTTGTCCGGGCGAGAGATTGGTCTTGCGCCGCGACGTTCCGTCACCGGAACAATTCATCGGCGCGTCGGTCGTCGGCCTTGCCTGTCTCGCCTGTCACGGCAGCCGACCGGATCGACAGCCCCGCATCTAGGGCGCCGATTATGGTTTCCAGATAATATTACGAAGATTTAATTTCCAGCCGGCAACCGCCTCGCGGCGTTGCCGCCGAAACCCGAAAATACAAAACCCGCCTCGGGAGGGGCGGGTCGGTTGGGGCGAATCAGCACCATACCGATATTAGTAGCATAGCTGCCGGCACAAAGCAAGAACAAAATAGCTGCCCAAGACAAATCGCCTCAGATTTGCGCCGCCTCAGCCGAGGCCTCCTATTCGCCTTTCCGGTCGGTCCGGCTGAGATAGGTGGTGGCGATCTCGCGCATCCGCCTGCCATCGAAGCTCGGTCCATGGCCGCCATGGCCGATCCGGATCGGCAGCTCGAGCAGGCGCTGCATCGTGCGGCGATAGGCGGCACGATCCGAATCCGGCAGGTCGTCGATCAGCATGGCGTCGTAGATGGCGTCGCCGGCGAAGAACAGGCCGTCAGCCTCGTCGAACAGCGCGATCGAATCCGGAGAGTGGCCGGGCAGATGCAGGACGCGGAATTGGCGGTCGCCGAGGTCGATCCTATCGCCCTCGTCCAGGGTCCGGGCCAGAGGCGCCGGCTGAATCCTGTAATCGGCCGCCTTCCAGCCCTTTGCCGGCAGCCTGGAGACGGCGCCTTCCAGATCATGGAACATGTAGGCGTAGGTCACCGCTTCATCCATGCTGTCGAACTGTGCGGCGCTGTGGCGCGGCCCTGCCCGCAGCGGAAACTCGTGCAGCGAGCCGACATGATCGAGATGGATATGCGTGGCGACGACGAGCAGCGGCTTGCCGGACGGCGTGTCGATCTGCGGCGCCAGCGGGCAGATCCCCATGCCGGTGTCGACCAGCAGGTCGACATCGCGGCCGCGCAGATGCCAGATGTTGGCGCGCACGAATTCGTGCACGAAGGGCTCGGTCAGCACCGTCGTATTGGCGTTGACGATGGTTTTGCTGAACCAGCTGTCCATCAGATCAAGGCCGGCATCAGACGAACGGCTTGCCGACCTTGTACTTTTGCGGGACCAGCCGCTTCAGATAGGCCATCCCCGCATCGGACAGCCGGTTGACATCCGGCAGCATGAAATCATCCGGCATATGGCGCGTCTTGCCGGCGACGTTCTTCAGCGGCACCTTCTTCAGCACGGTTTTCTTGCCGTCATATTGCAGCGCCACCGAACCGCCGCCCTCGTCGGCCACCGTGACCGCGAAGGCACCGGCATCGAAGGCCTCCTGCGCGTCCACCGCGCTGATGGCGCCGACATAGCCGCGCGGCATATAGCCGAGCGCATCGACGCGCGCCCGCTTGCCCGGCAGTCCTTCGGCGAGCGCGCGCTCCAAGGCTGCCGGCAGGTCGCTGCCCGACAGCTTGACGTTGCCGTGCTGGTCGCGCTCCAGCCTTTCCGGCGGCACCAGGCTTTCGACCAGCGCTTTGCCGTCGGCGGTGCTGACGCCTTCGGAGACGGCAACGATGCAGCGCTTGTGGCGATCGAGCGTTGCACGAACGTCGTCGATGAAGCCCGCCGCGGAGAACGGCCGCTCCGGCACGTAGACGAGATGCGGGCCGCTGTCCTGATCGAGCTGCCAGGCCGCGGACGCGGCCGTCAGGAAACCGGCATGCCGCCCCATGACAATGCCGACATAGATGCCCGGCAGAGCCCGGAAATCGAGATCGACCGAAAGGAATGCTCCCGCGACGAACTCGGCCGCCGACATGAAGCCGGGCGTGTGGTCGTTCTCCTCGAGATCGTTGTCGATGGTTTTCGGCGCATGCACGAAGGCGATCTTGCCGCCGGCAGCGTCGGTGAGGATCTGCTGCGTGCCCGAGGTGTCGTTGCCGCCGATATAGATGAAGGCATCGGCGCCGGCTTTCTTCAAGCCGTTGAGGATGAGGTCGCAATAGGCGGCATCCGGCTTGTCGCGCGTCGAACCAAGCGCGGCGCTCGGTGTCGCCGCGATCAATCGCAGGCGGTCCTCGGGGATGGCCGAAAGATCGACGTAATTGCCGTCGCGGATGCCGCGCACGCCGTGGATGGAACCAAGCACCTTGGCGCCGAGATGCCGCTTGCGGATTTCGAGCGCGGCGCCAACCACCGTCTGGTTGATGACGGCGGTAGGGCCGCCGCCTTGCGCGATGACAAAAGTTCCGGCCATTGTTCACGTCTCCCGGGCGATGAAATCGCAGGCACATTCGCCTGTCTTGCGGCATCGCGCAACGGCAGAGTGATCGCTGAAGGCGAAGCCGCCGTTCAGACGACGACGACCGGGTTTTTCTTGGAGACGCGGCTGTAGAGGTCGATGATGTCCTGGTTGATCAGGCGCACGCAGCCCGACGACATCGCCTGGCCGATGCTCCACCATTCGGGCGAGCCGTGGATGCGATAGCCGGTGTCGCTGCCGTTCTGATAGATGTAGAGGGCACGCGCGCCGAGCGGATTGTCGAGGCCGCCCGGCTGTCCGCTTTGCCATTTCACCAGTTCCGGCCTGCGGGCGATCATCTCGGGCGGCGGGGTCCAGACCGGCCATTCCTTGCCGTACTGGATGTTGGCGCGGCCGGACCAGCGGAATCCGTCCTTGCCGATGCCGACGCCGTAACGGATCGCCTCGCCGCCGGGCTGCACCAGATAGAGCAGCCGTTCCTGCGAGTGAACGACGATGGTGCCGGGTTGCTCGCCGGTCGGATCGACGACGATCTGGCGGCGGAACTCCGGCTTGACCTTGAGGTAGGGCACTTCCGGCACATTGAAGCCACCGTCGGTGAGCGAAGCGTACATCACGTCGGGGCTGGTAATGTTCTTGTCGACGCTGATACTCGGACGGATGGGCCGGATCGAGCCGGTGGTGACGTCGTCGAGCTGGAGCGACGGCAGATCCAGCGTCTGGCTGCAGCCGGCGACGCCGAGCAGCGCCAGCGCACCGGCGCCGGACAGCACCGTGCGACGGGAAAGCTGTATTTCGGTTTCGATTGCGTCGCCATTGTGCGGCAGCGACAGACCGTGCGGCAACTCACGCATTTACCCAAACCCTACGCTGTCGGCGGGAAACACGCTCCGGCCGTATAGCAGGCATTTTCGCCAATCATGGTTGAAAAAGCGTGAAGGCCGGCCGCCTGGCATTAACGAGAGGCTTTTTCGACTTTGCCTCTTTACATCTGCGCGAGGCCAAGGATTTATCCTCTTCTTTGAGCTCAAGGAGAAGAAAATGTCCTTCGAAAACTGGGCCGCCTTTGCCGCCGCCTCGGCAGTCCTTCTTGTCATTCCGGGCCCGACCATCATGCTGGTGGTTTCATATGCGCTCGGCCAGGGCTGGCGCACCGCGCTGCCGATGGCAGTCGGCGTGGCGCTCGGCGACTTCACCGCGATGACACTGTCGATGCTGGGTATCGGCGCGCTGCTGGCGGCGTCCGCCACCGTATTCACCGTGCTGAAGGTGATCGGCGCCGGCTATCTGATCTATCTCGGCATCAAGCTGTTTCGCGCCGGCGGCGCGCTCCGGGCCGAACCGCGTACCGATGCGGTGTCATCGGCGAAAATGACGACGCACGCCTGGCTGGTTACCGCGCTCAATCCGAAAAGCATCACCTTTTTTGTCGCCTTCCTGCCGCAGTTCCTCGACCGGCATGCGGATTTCTGGACACAGATGCTGATCTTCGAGACGACCTTCCTGGCGCTCGCCTTCGCCAATGCCTTCGGTTATGCGCTGATCGCGGCAAGGGCGCGCAACGTGGTGCGCAATCCAAAGGCGATCCGCATCTTCAACCGCACTGGCGGCACGCTGCTGGTCGGCGCCGGCATCGCCACAGTGGCGATGCGCTCGGGCAACTGAGGGACAGACCATGGCGGTGAGCGATGCATTCGGCCTGACACTGTCTGGCGCGACGGAGGCCGGGCTCTCGACCTACAGCCGGGCCGTTCGCGAATTGCAGTGCTTCATCGGCGATCCGGTCGGTTCCATTGACCAGGCAATCGCCGAAGATCCCGGCTTCGTCATGGCGCAGGTGTTCAAGGGTTATCTCTTTGGCCTTGCCACAGAGCGTGAGGCGACGGCGGTGGCCAAGGCATGTCACGAGGCGGCGCTGCCGCTTGCCGCGACAACGCGCGAGCAGGCGCATGTCGCCGCCCTTGGCCACCTTGCTGATGGACGCTGGCACGAGGCCGCCCGCGTGCTGGAGGATATCGCCATCGAGTTTCCGCTCGATGCGCTGGCGCTGCAGACCGGCCACCAGATCGACTTCTTCACCGGCAATGCGCGCATGCTGCGCGACCGCATCGGCCGCGCGCTGCCGTCCTGGCAGCGCGACATGCCGGGCTATCACGCCATACTCGGCATGCAGGCCTTTGGCCTGGAGGAAATGGGCGATTACGCGCGCGCCGAAAAACTTGGCCGCACGGCGGTCGATATCGAGCCGCGCGACGGCTGGGCCCAGCATGCGGTGGCCCATGTCATGGAGATGCAGAGCCGGCAGAAGGACGGCATTCTGTGGATGCGCGCCAATCCCGAAGCGTGGACGCGGGAGAGCTTCCTGCAGGTGCACAATTGGTGGCATCTGGCACTGTTCCACTATGATCTCGGCGAAATCGACGAGGTGCTGGCGCTCTATGACGGGCCGATCTATGGCGAACGCTCGATGCTGGCGCTCAACATGGTCGATGCCTCGGCGATCCTGTGGCGGCTGCATCTCGGCGGCGTCGATGTCGGCGAGCGCTGGGCGACACTCGCCGCCAACTGGTTGCCCATGGCCAGCGCCGGCCACTATGCCTTCAACGACGCCCACGCGATGATGGCGTTTGTCGGTGCCGGCCTCGAAGCGCCGGCCCGCAACTTGCTCGAGGCGCAGCGCGAGGCGATGCGCGGCAAGGACGACAACGCCGGTTTCACCAGGGATGTCGGCCATCCCCTGACGCTCGCCATCAAGGCATTCGGCGAGGGCAATTATGCCGGGACGATACGCCTGATCCGGCCGATGCGGGCAATCGCCCATCGCTTCGGCGGCAGCCACGCACAACGCGACGTCATCGACCTGACACTGATCGAAGCGGCATTGCGTTCCGGTGATGGCGCGCTGGCGAGGGCGCTTGCGGCGGAACGCGCGCTGGCACGGCCGGACAGCCCGTTGTCGGCACTGTTTTCACGGCGTGCAAACGCTCCCGCGGCGAATTGACCACGGCCACATCTTGCCTTAAAAACTGCCCCGGCCTGATTTTTTCGAGCGTCGAAAAAATCTTCGCGTGTTGACCGGGGTGCGTTTCCGGCGGCACGATTGCCGGGATATCTTCGCCGCCCGTGTCACAGGACTGGGCAGCGAAGCAAGAAAGACCGTCGCCGCCAGGCATGACGGACATGGGAGGAAACATGTATCTCGGCCTCGATCTCGGCACGTCGGGCGTCAAGGCGCTGCTGATCGATGCAAGGCAGAGCATCGTCGGTTCCGGCCATGCGCCGCTCGACGTGTCGCGCCCGCATCCCGGCTGGTCCGAGCAGAACCCGGCCGACTGGATCCGCGCCTGCGAAGCGGCGGTCGGCGAGTTGCGGTCAATGCATGCGAAGGAACTCGCGGCAGTCAAAGGCATCGGCCTTTCCGGCCATATGCATGGCGCCACCCTGCTCGATGCCGCCGACCAGGTGCTGCGCCCCTGCATTCTATGGAACGACACACGCAGCCACGCCGAGGCGGCCGCGCTCGATGCCGACCCGCGCTTTCGCAAGCTGACCGGCAACATCGTCTTTCCCGGTTTCACCGCGCCGAAGCTGGCCTGGGTGAAAAACAACGAACCGGCTGTTTTCGCCAAGGTGGCAAAGGTCCTGCTGCCGAAGGACTTTTTGCGGCTCTGGCTCGCCGGCGAGCATATTTCGGAAATGTCGGATTCGGCTGGCACGTCGTGGCTCGATGTCGGCAAACGCGCCTGGTCCTCCGAACTGCTCGCTGTCACGTCGCTCGACGAAAGCCAGATGCCGTCGTTGGTCGAAGGCACGGCCAAGGCCGGTGCCTTGCGCGCCGAACTGGCCGCCAGATGGGGCATGCAGGCGGGCATCCCGATCGCCGGCGGGGCCGGCGACAACGCGGCCTCGGCCTGCGGCATGGGCACGGTCGGCGCCGGGCAGGCGTTCGTCTCGCTCGGCACGTCGGGCGTGCTTTTTGCCGCCAACGCGTCCTATCTGCCCAATCCGGAAAGCGCAGTGCACACATTCTGCCACGCACTGCCCGGCACCTGGCACCAGATGGGCGTCATCCTGTCGGCAACCGATTCGCTCAACTGGCTGTCGGGGATCGCTGGAAAAAGTGCCGGCGAGTTGACCGCCGAACTCGGCGATTCGCTGCAGGCGCCGAGCGGTGTCTCTTTCCTGCCGTACCTGTCAGGCGAGCGGACGCCTCACAATGATTCCGTCATTCGGGGCGCCTTTACCGGGCTTGCCCACGAGTCCGGCCGCGCGGCGCTGACCCAGGCCGTGCTCGAAGGCGTCGCCTTCGCTTTCCGCGACAGCCTCGAAGCCCTGGCCAAAGCCGGTACGACGCTGACCCGGGTGACGGCGATCGGCGGCGGCTCGCGTTCGCGCTACTGGCTGAAGGCCATCGCCACAGCGCTTGGCCTGCCAGTCGATATCCCAGCCGACGGCGATTTCGGCGCCGCCTTCGGAGCGGCCCGGCTTGGCCTGATCGCGGCGACAGGCGCCGATCCGCGCGCCGTGTGCACGGCGCCGGCGACGGACGCCACGGTCGAGCCGGTCGCCGCACTAAGCGATGCCTATGCAGATGCCTATCAGCGCTACCGCCAGCTTTACCCGGCGATCAGGAGCGCCCCCGCGGGGGGCGGTTTCCCCCCACCCCCGGGGCCCCCCCGGACGCCGACCAGGTCCCGGCCCATTGGGGGGAAGCACGGGAGCCGCTGGGG